>NZ_DJUS01000049.1:0-12907 GCF_002438365.1 Pseudomonas sp. UBA6276 | reverse complement strand
GGCAGGTTGAACAGCACCTGGGTCAGGCCATGGTGTTGCAACCGTGCCTTGATCTCGGTGCTGTCGAATGCGTAGGGAAACAAGAACTCCACCCCGCGAAAGCCCGCCCGTGCAGCGAGGGCGAAACGGTCGAGAAAGGCATGTTCGGTGAACAGCATGGAAAGGTTGGCACACAAGCGCGGCATGGCAGGCTCCTTCTGTCAGGGAGCGCGGCGACCGTCCTGGCGTGTCACCGCGCACATCCGTGCCATCCTACGCCTACCTGGGCGTCAGCGGGTCATTTGGGCATCGCCACGGCGGTGGTGACGGGATTGGCCGGCAGGTCGTAGACGAACCGGTTCTGCGGGCGCATGCGGAACGACAGCACCACACCGATGGCCAACAGCACGATGCTGACCATGAACGGCAGCTGCCAATTGCCGAACTTGTCGATCAGCAGTCCGGCGGCCACCGGGCTGATGATCGCGGCCATGGCCGAGCCGGTGTTCATCATGCCGCTGGCGGTGCCGCAGTGGTCCGGCGCGATGTCCATGGGGATGGCCCACATCGGGCCGATGGTCATCTCGGAGAAGAAGAACGCAATGGCCAGGCAGGCCAGGGACACGTACATGTCGTGGGTGAACATCAGCGGCAGCAGCGCTACCAGGGTCAGGGACAGACAGATGGCGACCATCAGGCTGCGGGCCCGGTTGAGGTTGCCGGTGCGCTTGTAGATGCGGTCGCTGACGATGCCGCCCAGGGTATCGCCCACCACGCCGCCGAAGAACACGGTGGAGGCGAAGATGGCGGTGTTCTTCAGGTCCAGGCCCATGTTCATGAAGTACATCGGCACCCAGCTCAGCAACAGCCACAGGGTCCAGCCGTAGCAGAAGTAGACGATGGTAACCGGCGCCATGCGCCTGAACAGCCGTCCCCAGGGCAACTTGCGGGTGTTCTTGGGCTTGGGCGGAGGCAGGGCGGCGAGTTCCGCCTGGGTAATACGCGGGTGATCCTTGGGTTGCTCGGTGAACACCAGTGCCCACAGCACCACCCAGACAAAACTGATGCCGGCGCAGACGTAGAACGATTCGCGCCAGCCATACGCCGCCATCACGGCGACCATCGCTGCAGGTGCCAACGCATTGCCCAGGCGGGCGAAGGCGTGGGTGATGCCCTGGGCGAAACCGCGGTTCTCCTTGCCGACCCAGCGTGACATCGCTGCAGTGGCGGCAGGGAAGGTCGCGCCTTCGCCCAACCCCAGCAGGACCCGCGCCACCAGCAGCGAGACGAAGCCGCCTGCCATGCCGGTGAGCACCGTCGCGCTGGCCCAGATCAGCCCGCACACCACCAGGGTGCGCTTGGCGCCGAAACGGTCGCTGACCCAGCCGCCGATGATCTGGAACACCAGATACGGGTAGGCGAAGGCCGAGAAGACGATGCCGATTTCGGTCTTGCTGAGGTTGAATTCCTTGCCGAAACCGACCGCCGCGGTGCTGACGTTGACCCGGTCCAGGTAGGTGATGAAATACATGGCGCACAGCATGACGAGCACCACGGTAGTAGGGCGCAGATATAACCGCTTCATGTTCTATCTCCAGTTTCTTATTGTTTACGCCCGCAGGCGTTGAGTCGGGATAGTCAGTCGCATGAGCGCCAGCCAGGGACGGCGGCGCCGTTGATGTCATTCGCGGCGCAGCGGCACGTGTTGCCCGGCCAGGTAATCCATTGCCGCCAGTACGCCGCTGGCCTCAAGCTTCACCCCGGCCATCTGCAGGCCCATCTCGCACCCGCTCAGGGTTGCCATCAGGGTCAGGTCGTTGCAGTCGCCCAAGTGGCCGATGCGGAACATGCGCCCCTTGAGTTTGCCCAGGCCGGTACCCAGGGACATGTCGAAGCGCTCATAGATGGTCTTGCGCACCTGGTCTGCGTCGACGCCTTCAGGCGTCATGACCCCGGTGAGCACCGGACTGTAGACGCTGGGGTCGGCACACTGAATGGGCAGGCCCCAGGCCTGCACGGCGGTGCGACAGGCGTGCGCGAGGCGTTGGTGCCGGGCGAAAACATTGTCCAGGCCCTCGCCGAGGATCATGTCCAGCGCTTCGGACAATCCATAGAGCAGGTTGGTGTTAGGGGTGTAGGGCCAGTAACCGGTCTTGTTCATCTCGATGATTTCGTCCCAGGCCCAGAAGCTGCGGGGCAGTCCACCGCGCTGGCTGGCTTCGATGGCTTTAGGCGATAGGGCGTTGAAACTGATGCCCGGTGGCAGCATGAGACCTTTCTGCGAGCCGGAAATGGTCACGTCCACGCCCCATTCGTCGTGGCGATAGTCGGCCGAAGCCAGACCGGAGATGGTGTCCACGAGCAGCAGCGCCGGATGGCCGGCGGCATCGATGGCCTGGCGCACGGCGGGAATATCGGAAGTCACGCCGGTGCTGGTTTCATTGTGGACCACGCACACCGCCTTGATCTGGTGCTCGCTGTCCTGTTCCAGGCGGGCCTGGATCATGTCGGCGCGTACACCACCGCGCCAGCCTTCGATGCCTGGCAGGCCGATGAACTCTGGCTTGAGCCCCAGGCTGACGGCCATCTTCTGCCAGAGGCTGGCGAAATGACCGGTCTCGAACATCAACACCTGATCACCGGCGCTCAGGGTATTGCACAGCGCGGCCTCCCAGGCGCCCGTGCCCGAGGCGGGGTAGATGATCACCGGGTGGCGGGTCTTGAAGATCTGCTGGATGCCCGCGAGCACCTTGAGGCCGAGCTGGCCGAACTCGGGGCCGCGGTGATCGATGGTGGGGTAGCTCATGGCGCGAAGGATACGGTCGGGCACCGGGCTGGGCCCGGGGATCTGCAGGAAATGACGGCCGGCAGGATGGAAATCGAGCTTGAGCATGGGGTGACCCTTTGTTGTTGTATTTTGAATGCAAAATTACATTAGCAGCTGGGCACCCTGTGTCAAACGGCTCGTTTGCGCTAATATCGAGTCGAATTCGTGCTTTTTAGAATAAGAAGAGCGCTGGTTGACCTGTCGATACAAGGAGTTTGCATGCAGTCTTCGTCAATGGCTTCAGCGCCCGCGCCTGCGTTGCAGTTGCCACGGGTAGAGCGTCAACGCCTGCATGACACCGTGGTAGAGCACTTGCGTGGCTTCATCACCGAAGGCGTGCTGCCGCCCGGGACCAAGCTGAACGAGCGTGAGTTGTGTGAAACCCTGGGCATTTCCCGCACGCCGCTGCGCGAGGCGCTGAAAGTACTGGCTGGGGAGGGTTTGATCGAAATCAATCCAAACCGAGGGGCGAGTGTGGCGCGCATGAGCGAGCTGGAGATTCGCGAAGCGTTCGAGTTGATGAGCGGCCTGGAGGCGTTTGCCGGCGAGCTGGCGTGCGAGCGCATGACCGACGCGGAGCTCGACGAGATCAAGGCGCTGCACAACGCCATGGTGGTGAGCAAGAGCCAGCAGGATCTGGTCGGGTACTACCAGCGCAATCGCGCGATCCACGACCTGATCAGCCTGGCTTCGCGCAATTCCGCACTGCGTCAGATGTACCTCACGGTGAACCGCCGCCTGCAGGCGTTGCGATTCCTGTCCAATCAGCAAGCGCCCAAGTGGGACCGCGCCCTGCACGACCACGAACAGATGATCGAGGCCCTGCAGGCCCGCGATGGCAAGCGCCTGAGCGCCATCCTGCGTCAGCACCTGCTGGAGAAGCGGGACGCGATCATGTTGCTGGTACAGAGCAGCGACCGCTCTTGATCCAGACCCACCGCAGTGTCACCGGACGCGGCTCGCGCCGCTGCTACAGGAGCCGCGATCCAAGCGCAGATGCGGCGTCTTGGCCCGGTGTTCACGCCTGGTATCCGCGATACGCTCCTGGGTTCGGCGGCCTCGCTCGGCGATTCACACCCGGTATCCGCGATGCGCTCCTGGGTTCGGCGGCCTCGCCCGGCGATTCACACCCGATATCCGCCACCCCGCGCTCCTGTAGCAGCGGCGCGAGCCGCGTCGGCGGTCCACGCGGTCTCGGATGGCGGATACACCGGTCAACGCAGGGTCAGGGGAATGTTCAGCGCCTGGATGCGCTGAGCGGTATCGGCGCTGACTTCCCCGGCCACGAATGTCGACTCGCGGGTCGTGCCATTGCTGGATGGCACGGCTACATCCAACGCTGCCAAGGGCAGGCCTGCCAGGCTCTGCCAGCTCGACGGCCGCGGCGCCACGTAGCCATGGTAGTTGCTGCGAATCGCATCGGCGTCCTCCACTGGCGTGTCTTTGAACAGCGCCAGACCGCTCGGCAGCGTCAATTGACCTGCCGCATTCACCGAAGCGGCATGGGTGGCCAGGCGCTTCGCCTTGATATCGATACTGCCTCCGGCCTTCATCGCGAAGCCATTATTGATTCGGTCGGTCACCCGCGCATCGGTTCCGCCGGCAACTGGCGCGAAATAGTACCCAGGCAGGTCGTTGTCCAACCATATGGTTTCATTGCGCGGGCCGGTCGGCGCCAGGCTACCGGTCAACTGGATGTCGGCGGCCGCCAACTTGATATCCCCTCCGGCATCCAGGTACGAACCGGCCACGTCGAGCATGCCACCGGCAGAAACGTGCAGGGAGCCCGCGCCACCGAGCGTGCTGCGTGCCTGAGACTCCCGGAAGCCTTTGCGGCTCCAGGCACCCGTTTGCGGCAGTTCACCCGGTACCGGCCCCCACTGCGGCCCGCTCAGGTTGAAACTCTGCTTTTCGTCGGCGCTGCTGATCCACACATTGTCCTCGGCATTGACGATGACAGCCTTGCCGCCCAGCAGATGTGAACCGCTGACCGATACGCTACCCTCGCGGAAGGTCGAGCGGCGTGCCCGTATTGCCAGCGTGTCCGTAGCCTGAACGAAACTGGCGACGTTGCTCTGCGCGCTACGATCAAAACTGCGCTGAAACTGCTGTGCTGCCGGTCTCGCCCCTTCGATGCGAGCGTCTTCGCTGCCACCTTCGATGGCCACGGTGCCGTCGAATTGCAAACGAACGTCTTTCGCCGAAAGCTGACTGCCGACGATGCGAATTTCCGTGCCATGCAGCGACAGGCTGGCGTTGGGGGCCTGCAGCTGCGATGGTCGCTGATACCGGCGCTCCTGCAGCGCCTCGTGGGCGAGCGTGTCCGTCAGGCTGACCCGGCGGGCGCCGGTTCCCTGGGTGAGCGTACGTTTGAAATCCAGACTGCCGATGTGGGTAGCCCCCGCGCCGCCTATATCGATCGAGTGGGTCGCATTGATCGTGGCGCCCAGCAATGTGGCCGTAGGCAGGCTGACCGTACCACCTTCAATGTGCGTAGCCTGAGCGGTTTCAGTGTAGGTGGAGGCGCTGTCATCGGAGCCATCGAGGGAAGGCACCCGCACCGTGCGCCACGACTGCTCCATCTTGGCCCCGAGCTGTACGCCGCCCCGAATGGTGTAGAGTCCGACATTTTCCGGCCCGTCGATGCGGGTAGCTGCCATCTCGATACCGCTGCGGCCGTCCAGGCGTACGTTGCGCGTTGCGGTCAACCGGTTACCGATATGGGTCAAGCTGCGTTCGGTGATCTGTGCGTCCGATTCTCCAGCTGCGAGGGTGAACCAATGTTCATCGGCGCTAGCCTGGCGCTGCGTCTCGGTTTGGTTGCTCAATGCATCCAGCTTCAGCAGCCCGCGGGACCGTGCGTCAATGTTCTGTGCATCGATCGCCACGGACGTGAGTGACATGTCACCACCAGCTGAGAGCAGGAGGTCCTGTTCGCCGGCGTCGATCGCCGCCTGCCCATACTGTCCTTGGTTGACCACACTGGAGCCGATGGACAATGCCCCGGCCGAACTGATCTCGATACCTTTGTCACCGCGCAGTCGCGTGATGCCCATGTTCAAGCCGACACCCTGATCGGTGCTGACGATCTTGATGCGCCTGGCGTGCATGGCGCCCAGCAGGCTGGCATCCACCGCCGCGGATGACCGAGCAACCGCCTCGGTGGACAGAGAACGTGCGTCGACCAAGTGATTACCCAGCAGCAAGGTCAAGTCGCCGCCCGCAGTGATGGCTCCGGTTTTCTGCACGGTAGGAGCGATCAGACGCACCGATCCGGTCCCGGCATCCAGGCCGTTCTGGCCAACCACCAGGCGGTGTTCGGCGGGGGACTGCGAACGTGTATCGTACTGGCTGATCACGCCATCGCTGAACGCGGGCGTCCCGACCACATAGGTTGCCGTGTGGGCCGAGTCCAGCGTCATGCGTGCGCCGTTGAGTTCGATGCCGTTGGGGTTGCTCAAGACGTAGTCCGCCGCCTGACCGAAGATGACCTGCGAGCCGGCAATGGTGGAGCCGCGAGTGCCCACCACCTCATTGAGGATGGTGCTGGCGGCGACGTCAGCGAACTGCCGATTGGCGCCAATATCCAGGGCGACGCCGTTGAGCTGTACTTGCCCAGCCGCCAGGCTGTTGTTCAGCACCAGACCGGCTGTACCGACGTTGTAGTCCTGCCAGCGGTTGTGGGAAAGACCTTGCGTATTGGGCGCGACGATATCGACGACCGGTACGCCGGCCTGGCTGCCGAGAATAGCCATGCCCATTGGGCCATCAGCTGCAATCAGCTCGCTGGCCGAGGCCGAGTTGAGGGTGGTCAGCAGGACCGCAGACACGGCGAGTCCGAGTCCGTGTCGAGTGAAGGATTGGGTAGAAAAAGCTGCTTGTTGCACGATGATGCTCCTCTCAGGGGCTATGAGTTGGCAAGGCGGATGGACGAATCCGCCGCAGACCACTCTAGAGAGGTGTGAGGCATGGCAATGAGTGTAGGAGCGATCCTTGTAGTGTAGGACGTATCTGTCAGGCGCGATGTCAGAGGGCTGTCTTACCTGTCTTCAAGGCAACAATAGCGATCAAGACGGTATGGCGTCCTCATTCAACTGAGGCTGAACTCGACCCGCTCCGGTATCCGCTTCATCAATACCCGGCCACCGCGAATTGACACCCGCGCCTTGGCCTGTTGGCGTACCGCTTCGTAGTCATTCTCCGCACCCAGAATCACCAGATTCGCCGGACGTCCGACGGCGATGCCGTAGCGCTCGCCCAGGTTGAGCGCGCGGGCGCTGTTATCGGTGACCAGGTCGAGCGATCGTTGCAGGTCCTCGAAACCCATCATGTGGCAGATGTGCAGACCGGCATCCAGTACCCGCAGAATGTTGCCGTTGCCCAGCGGGTACCACGGGTCCTTGATGGAGTCCTGACCGAAGCACACGTTCATGCCGGCCCGGTCCAGCTCGGCCACGCGGGTCACGCCACGGCGCTTGGGAAACGTATCGAAGCGACCCTGCAAGTGAATGCTCTCGGTCGGGCACGACACGAAGCTGATGCCCGACTGCTTGAGGAGGCGGAACAGTTTCGAGCAATAGGCGTTGTCATAGGAGCCCATCGCGGTGGTGTGGCTGGCAGTGACGCGGCTACCCATGCCGCGCACCCGGGCCTGCTCGGCGAGCACTTCGAGAAACCGCGAATGCGGATCATCGGTCTCGTCGCAATGCACGTCCACCAGGCAGCCGGTGCGCTCGGCCAGATCCATGAGAAAACCGATGGAGCTAACGCCTTGCTCTCGGGTGTTTTCGAAGTGCGGAATGCCGCCGACCACATCGGCGCCCATGGCCACCGCGCGCTCCATCAGTTCGCGGCCGTCGGGGTAGGATTCGATGCCTTCCTGAGGAAAGGCCACGATCTGCAGATCGATCAGGTGGCGCGCTTCCTCGCGTACTTCGAGCATGGCCTTGAGCGCGCCCAGGGTAGGGTCGGTGACGTCGATGTGCGTGCGCACATGCTGTATGCCGTGCTCGGCGAGCATGCCGATGGTGGTCAAGGCGCGCTGCTTGGTGTCTTCGTGGGTGATGCTGGCCTTGCGCTGGCCCCAGCGCTCTATGCCTTCGAACAGCGTGCCGCTCATGTTCCACTGCGGATCACCGGCGGTGAGGGTGGCGTCCAGATGAATGTGCGGCTCGACCAATGGAGCGATCAGCAGATTTCCCTGCGCATCGATGTCATCCCCTTGGGCTGTCACCGTGTCCCCTTGCGCCTGGATCGAGGCAATGACGGCGCCCTCGCAGGTGACAGTGTGCAATCCATCGGTCTTGCGCAACCGGGCGTTGATGATCTTCATGGGGAATCCTTCTTTCTGGGTGCCAAGGGGCCATGTTGCCATATTTGTCTGCGGCGCTTGGAAAACCTTCAGGCGGGCGGGGTGAACAGCTCCCGGCGCGCGCCCTCGGTGATCGCCACGATGCCGGGATGCTTGACCTTGCGCTCCACCGAAATCACGTAGAACGACTCGGTGACCGCTTCGGTCTGCCCGATCAAGCGGACGCGATACTGCGTCATGATTTCATCGGCAATGACGCTGGGCGCGATGAAGATCCCGCTGCCGGATTGGCCAAAGGCCTGCATCAAGGCGCTGTCGTCGAATTCCCCGACCACTCGTGGCAGCAGGCCCTGGTCGCCGAACCAGCGCATCAGGCGGCTGCGCAACACGCTTTCCTGACCGGGAATGAGCAGCGGCGCCCCGTGCAGGCATTGCGGGAAATCCTCACCATGGCGAGCAGCCAACTGCTCGGTGGCGAAGAAACTGATGCCGCACTCACCCAGCTTCTGGCTGTAGCCCTTGATGTCCAGGTGCGAAGGCATGGGGCTGTCGGAGATGACCATGTCCAGGCGCTGGATGGCCAAGTCGGCCAGCAAGCGTTCCAGTTTGTCTTCGCGGCAGGTGATGCGCAGGGGTTCGCTCAGTTCCATGGTCGGTGCGATCAGGCGGTAGACGATCGACTTGGGTACCACGTCGGCCACGCCCACACGGAAGGGGATCTGCTCTTCATCGGGCTGAGTGCGCAGTACCGCTTCCAGTTCGCCGGCCATCTGGAACATGCGTTCGGCATAGGGCAGAGCCTGACGACCGGCCTCGGTCAGCTCAAGATGTCTGCCAACACGCCGAAACAATTTCACGCAGAACGTTTCTTCGAGCAGGCTGATCTGACCGCTAATGGTTTGTGCGGTGAGGTTGAGTTGCTCACTGGCGCGCACGATGCTTCCGGTGCGCGCGACAACCCAGAAATAGTGAAGCTGACGATAGTTGAGCACGGGCACCTACACTTCGTAAAAACCGAAGTGTAGCTGGTAAAAATACGAATTTTCCAGAACTGTCCATCTCTCTAGAATGCCTCGCTAGCAAAGAGCCAGTATTTGGGGCTCGCTACTGTGCGCGGCACCGGCCGAGCCTCTCCAGACATTCAGCAAACCGTGATAAGGGCAGGAACGATACATGGAATACCTACTGGAACTGGCTTCAAGCCCCACCGCCTGGGTGGCGTTGATAACCCTGGTGATCATGGAAGTCGTGCTCGGTATCGACAACCTGATCTTCATCTCCATCCTGACCAACAAGCTGCCCAAGGAAATACAGGCCAAGGCCCGTCGTATCGGTATCAGCATGGCGCTGATCCTGCGCCTGGGTCTGCTGAGCACCGTGGCCTATATCGTCCAGCTGACCGAGCCGGTGTTCTCCGTGTTCGATCACTGGTTCTCGTGGAAAGATGTGATCCTGATCGCCGGTGGTCTGTTCCTGTTGTGGAAAGCGACCAAGGAAATCCACCACACCGTGGACCCTGTCGAGCAGGAAGAAGCCAAGATCGGCGACAAGGTCAGCCTGAGCTTCGCTTCGGCGATCGGTCAGATCCTGGTGCTGGACCTGGTGTTCTCCATCGACAGCATCATCACCGCCGTGGGCATGACCGAGCACTTGCCGATCATGATCATCGCCGTGGTCAGCGCCGTCGTGGTGATGTTGCTGGCTGCCGAACCTTTGGCCAAGTTCATCAATGACAACCCTACGGTCGTTATGCTGGCCCTGGGCTTCCTGATCATGATCGGCATGACGCTGATTGCAGAAGGCTTCGGTGCCCATGTACCCAAGGGCTACATCTACGCAGCCATGGCGTTCTCGGCCACCATCGAAGGCTTGAACATGCTGTCGCGCAGGGCCAAGCAGCGCAAGCTGGCGGCCAATCGCGAGGTGTAAGCGAGGTGGACAAAGCGAGGGGGCATGGATGCCCCCTTTTTTTTCGCCTGGTACTTTGTGCGGGTTGATTCAGATGTGTTGCGGGGTGCTGGTGCGGCGCAGCGTTACAGCGGCTTTTGGCTTGAGGTGTTGCCGGGCCTGCGGCTCGTGGTGCTGATGGCGACGCGCGATGCGCAGTACGCCCCAGAGCATGGCAGCCGCCACGGCCATCCAGCCGGCGATCAGGCTGAAGATTATCATTGCAAGGCTCATCACTACCTCCATTGCTTTCGCGTCTTCTCGGTCACGTAATAGATGACCCTGAGGGTTTGCGAGCGTTTCAACCTATTGACGAAAGGTCATTTGCGTGAATCGATCTTGCTCCCAAACAATGGATCAGCGGGCTGCTATACCGCGGGCCGCGGGAAACCTATGATGGCCGTTCGCGCGGCACGTTGTGCGCCGCCCCGTCCCGAGGAACACGATGTTGCGCAAATCGAACGTCCTGCTCAGGCTGCTGTTGGCCAGCAGCCTGATGGCAGGCATGGCTGGCTGTGCCACCAACAATGGACCGGCATTGCCGGGTCTGGCGGACCGGGTGGAGCTCAACGGCGTACCGTTCTATCGCGGTAACGCCAACCAGAGCGGTTCGATGGTGCTGGCCAGCATGCTCTCGCAACAAGGCATTACCATTACACCCGGGCTACTCGACCCGGCATTGAAACTGCCCGGCGAAACGGATCGCCTGCAACAGAACATTACCCAGGTGGCCCGTGAATATGGGCTGTTGGTATATCCGCTCGATCCGCAGTTGAACGCATTGCTGGCTCAAGTGGCCGCAGGCAATCCCGTGTTGCTGCGCTACAGCGAAGGCTCGTTCCTGTGGTCCCAACCTCGCTACGCCTTGCTGGTGGGCTACGACCGGTTCAAGCGGCACGTGCTGCTGCGCTCGGGGATGAACCGGCGTCTGCCGATGGATTTCGACAGCTTTGCGTCCGCGTGGAAGAGTGCAGGATCTTGGGCCATCCTGATTCAGCAGCCCAACCAGCTGCCGGCACAGGTCGACCGCCAGCGCTGGCTCGACGCCGCCCGCGAAACCGCCGCAGCCGGCCAGGAACCCGCCGCCGCCCGCGCTCGCAAGGCCATTGGCCCGTAACCGCATACCGCGTTGAAGGCCGCGGCAGTCCTGCTGAAGGGCCGCATGCATCCCGACGCGGCTCGCGCCGCTGCTACAGGGGAATCCTGCGAATTCGGACGCTGCGTCGGCGGCACTCGCGGTGTGCCTGGATGAACCCGTCTAGCCCGGACGCGGCTTGCGCCGCTGCTACAGGGGAATCAACTGCAATCCTGTAGCAGCTGCGCAAGCTGCGTCGGCGGCACTCGCGGTGCGCCTGGATGAACGCGTCCGGGTCAGAATCCCAGGCGGTCGCGCAGGCTGTAATACCAGGCGCCCAGCTGGGTCAAGGGTGCGCCCAGGGCGCGGCCGCCGGGGAAGGGGTAATGGGGCAGGTCGGCAAACGCGTCGAAGCGCTCGGCCTGGCCGCTCAGGGCCTCGGCGAGCACCTTGCCCGCCAAGTGGGTGTACGTCACCCCATGGCCGCTGCAGCCTTGAGAGTAATAGATATTGTCGCCCAGGCGGCCCATCTGCGGCAGGCGCGACAAGGTCAGCAGAAAGTTGCCTGTCCAGGCGTAGTCGATCTTAACCTGCGCCAGCTGCGGGAACGCCTTGAGCATCTTCGGCCGAATGATCGCCTCGATGTTGGCCGGATCTCGCGCGCCATACACCACGCCACCGCCGAAGATCAGACGCTTGTCGGCTGTCAGGCGATAGTAGTCGAGCAGGTAGTTGCAGTCCTCCACGCAGTAGTCCTGCGGCAGCAGACTGCGCGCCAGCTCCTCGCCCAAGGGCTCGGTTGCAATGACCTGGGTACCGCAAGGCATGGACTTGGCCGCCAGCTCCGGCACCAGGTCGCCCAGATAGGCGTTGCCGGCGACGATAACGAACTTGGCCCGCACCTTGCCTTGAGCGGTATGGACCACCGGGCTTGGGCCGCGCTCGATGCGTATGGCGGGCGATTGCTCATGAATGCGGCCGCCCAGCGACTCGACTGCCGCCGCTTCGCCCAAGGCCAGGTTCAGCGGATGGATATGACCGCCACTGACATCGAGCAGACCGCCTACGTACTGTTCGCAATCCACGACTTGGCGGATGCGCTTCTCGTCCAGCAGTTCCAGCTGGGTGTGGCCGTAGCGCTCCCACAAACGCTGCTGGGCCTCCAGGTGCTTGAGCTGCTTGGCGGTAAGCGCCGCGAACACACCGCCATTCTTCAGATCGCAGTTGATACCGTAGCGGGTCACCCGTTCACGGATGATCCGAGCACCCTCGAAGGCCATGTCGCCCAGCAGCCGCGCCTGATCAGCGCCGACGCTGCGCTCGATCACATCCAGATCCCGGCTGTAACTGTTGACGATCTGGCCGCCGTTGCGTCCCGAAGCGCCGAAACCGACCTTGGCCGCTTCCAGCACGCAAACGCTGAAACCCCGCTCGAGCAGAAACAGCGCACTGGACAATCCGGTGTAGCCCGCGCCGATGATGCACACATCCGCTTCGACTTCGCCTTGAAGGGCAGGGCGGGGCGGCGCCGCGTTGGCGGAAGCGGCATAGAAGGACGGTGGATACTGCATGCTGGACATCCGGCAACCTCGGCTCGGTGGAATTCGCCTGTGTCTGGATGCTAGCGCAGTTGCCAGCCGCTCACCAGCGCACTGGATCCGCCGGCGCTGAAAATAATTCCGCATTTCATAGGCTTAGCGTGAGAAAGGAGTTGACAGGCAGCGTCAATTCCGTAGAATGCCGCCTCACAGCAGGCACGTAGCTCAGT
>NZ_DJUS01000126.1:0-32035 GCF_002438365.1 Pseudomonas sp. UBA6276 | reverse complement strand
GGCAGGTCGACCTGGGTGATGTCGCCGGTGATCACCGCGGTCGAGCCGAAGCCGATGCGGGTCAGGAACATCTTCATCTGTTCCACGGTGGTGTTCTGGCTCTCATCGAGGATGATGAAGCTGTTGTTCAAGGTGCGTCCGCGCATGTAGGCCAGTGGCGCGATCTCGATGACCTGTTTTTCGATCAACTTGGCGACGTGTTCGAAGCCGAGCATTTCGTACAGCGCGTCGTACAGTGGACGCAGGTAGGGGTCGATCTTCTGGGCCAGATCGCCGGGCAGGAACCCGAGCTTTTCGCCCGCTTCCACGGCAGGGCGCACCAGAAGAATGCGTCGAACCTGCTCGCGCTCCAGCGCATCGACGGCGGCGGCCACGGCCAGGTACGTCTTGCCGGTACCGGCCGGGCCGATGCCGAAGTTGATGTCGTTGCCCAGGATTTCCTTGACGTAGCGCTGCTGGTTCAAGCCGCGCGGCTTGATCATGCCCTTGCGGGTACGCAGCGCGACCGGCACTTCGCCCGAAGCCGGGTTATCCAGCTCCTCGACGGCCGATTCCTGCAAAAACAGGTGAACGGTGTCGGGGGACAACTCGGTGGCCTTGGTTTCCCGGTACAGGCGACGCAGCAGGTTTTCCGCCGAGCGCGTGTGCTGGGCGTCGCCGATCAGTTCGAACTGATTGCCACGGTTGCGAATTTCGATTTCCAGGCGCTGTTCGATCAAGCGCAGATGCTCGTCGAATTGTCCGCACAGGTTGGCGAAGCGGCGAGCCTCGAAAGGCTCGAGCAAGAAGCGATGTGGTTCGATAGGTGCGTTCAAGGTCGTATTCGGCCGCCCGACGGCAATTGAAATGAGTCCAAGGATAACCCCTGTCAGGGGCGGGGCGAAAGGGGCGAGCGGCGAATGGCGCTCGCCGCCTCCTTGTAGGAGCGGCCATCGGCCGCGCAGGGTTCGCCGTGGTGCGGCTGTCAGGCCAGCAGTTCACCACGCAGGGAGTGGGGCCGGGCCTCGGCGATGTGGATGTCGACGAACTGGCCGATCAGTCGGGCATCCGAGCAGGTGAAGTTGACGATACGGTTGTTCTCGGTACGCCCCTGCAACTGGCCCGGATCCTTGCGCGAATAATCGGTGACGAGGATGCGCTGGGTGGTCCCGACCATCTGCCGGCTGATCTCGAACCCTTGCTGATTCAAGCGATGCTGCAAGGCATCCAGGCGCTGTTTCTTCACCGCCTCGGGCGTGTCATCGGCCAGGTCGGCCGCAGGTGTGCCGGGCCGCTGGCTATAGATGAAGGAATACGAGAAATCCATGCCCACGTCGGCGACCAGTTTCATGGTCTGCTCGAAGTCCTTCTCGGTCTCGCCGGGGAAACCGATGATGAAGTCCGAACTGATGCAGATGTCCGGCACCGCTGCCTTGAGCTTGCGCAACTTGGACTTGTATTCCAGCACCGTGTGCCCGCGCTTCATCGCGGCCAGCACGCGGTCCGAACCGGACTGCACCGGCAGATGCAGGTGTTTCACCAACTGCGGCACTTCGGCGTGGGCCAGGATCAGGCTGTCGGAAAACTCCAGCGGGTGCGAGGTGGTGTAGCGGATGCGCTCGATCCCGTCGATCTGGGCGACCACGCGGATCAGCTCGGCCAGATCGGCCAGGCGACCGTCGTGGGTCTGGCCTCGGTAGCCGTTGACGTTCTGGCCCAGCAGGGTGACTTCGCGCACGCCGTTGTCGGCCAGGTGCATGACCTCGGCCAGAACGTCGTCGAAGGGCCGGCTGACCTCTTCGCCACGGGTATAGGGCACCACGCAGAAGGTGCAGTATTTGCTGCAGCCTTCCATCACCGACACGTAGGCGGTCGGTCCGTCGATACGCGGTTCGGGCAGGTGGTCGAACTTCTCGATCTCGGGGAAGGAAATATCCACCTGCGGCAGGCGGGTGATGCGCGCTGCGTCGATCATCTCGGGCAGTCGGTGCAGGGTCTGCGGGCCGAACACCACGTCGACGTAGGGCGCGCGGTCGCGGATGGCCTCGCCTTCCTGGCTGGCCACGCAGCCGCCCACGGCGATGACCATTTCCGGCTTGGCCAGCTTGAGCTCGCGCCAGCGACCCAGCTGCGAATAGACGCGGTCCTGGGCACGCTCGCGAATCGAACAGGTGTTGAGCAGAATCACGTCGGCATCTTCGGCGCGGGCCGTGACTTCCAGGGCTTGATGTTCACCCAGCAGGTCGACCATGCGCGAGCTGTCGTACTCGTTCATCTGGCAGCCGTGGGTTTCGATGTAAAGCTTCTTGGCCATTAGGTGATCATCAAGTGGTTCAAAGAACCGCGCATTATAGTGTCCGTGGTCGGTGGTTCCTAGCATTGCCTGTCGGGCGGCTATGCTATAGTTTTCGCCCTCTTTCAAGCTCACGACCTTGTATCTGCCGACGATGACCAAACGCGAAGCTCCAATCTACAAAGTGATTTTCCTCAATCAGGGCCAGGTATTTGAGATGTACGCCAAGCAGATCTACCAGAGCGATCTGTGGGGGTTTCTGGAGGTCGAGGAATTTGTCTTTGGCGAGCGCACCACCGTGGTCGTCGACCCCAGCGAAGAAAAGCTCAAGGCGCAGTTCGAAGGCGTCACGCGCAGCTTCGTGCCGATGCATTCGATCGTGCGGATCGATGAGGTCGAGCGTCTCGGTACGCCGAAGATCAGCGAGGCGCGCATGACTGGCAACGTGATGCCCTTCCCCATGCCGATGCCCGACAAGTAACCGCTCGCCGGACAGCGACCGGGCTCAGGGCAGGGGGGCGAAGGGCGAGCGGCTGCCGCCGTCGGCGGTCTGCAGTTCGAGCAGGTATTTGCGGAAAATCTGCCCCAGCACCTGGGTGGCCACTTCGAGGTCTTCGCGGCGCATCTGCCCGGACACCTCGTCGGCCACGTCCAGCGCATCCTCAGCGCCGTTGACCGCGGCCATCTTCAGTACGATGTAGGCTTGGATATTGTTGGCCGCCACGCCCTCACCCTTGAAGAACATGGTCCCCAGGTGATACTGCGCTTCGGCATGGCCTTGCAGGGAGGCCTGTTCGAAATAGCTCAGGGCCTGATTGAGGTCGCGCTCGGTGCGCGTGCCGTCGTAGTAGAACTGACCCAGCTCGAATTGGGCCTGCGCGTCGCCGTCCTTGGCCGCCTGCTGACAGGCAGCCAGCGCTGCGGGCAAGGCCTGGGCAGAAGTATTGAGGGTGCAGCGACCCACCGCCGGGATCAACAACGAATTGCCGCCTGCGGTAGCCATTAGCGGCTGAAGAAGCAACAGGCAGCCCAATGCAAGGGCGCGGCCGGTGCGGTTCATGGGGATCGACTTACCTCTGCGGAATGCGGGCGGACCCGACGTGGAAACGTTGCCGGTGCTTCATTATGAAATAAGCGGGGGGGCGGTTACAAAGTCTTTACTCGTTTTTCTGCGATATCGTCCAGATGGTCAGACTTCACAGGGACAAGCGGCCGTTGGAAGGCGCGATCATGTGAACGGCTGGAAGGGGTGACAAGGCTATCTGTAGGAGCGGTCAGTGGCCGCGAAAGCTCATGCGCGGCAAATCTGACACTGCGCGGTGAATTCTTCGCGGCCACTGACCGCTCCTACAGGATGGCTATTCCCGGTTTGGACTTACTTCAGTGCGGCGAACGCTTTCTCGGCGGCATCCAGGGTGATCTTCAGTTCCGCATCGCCGTGGGCGATGGAGGTGAAGCNNTCGAACGCGCTCGGCGCCAGGTACACGCCGCCGTCGAGCATCAAATGGAAGAAGCGCTTGAAGCGCTCGGCATCGCTGCTCATGACGTCTTCGAAGGTGACGATGTCGTCGGCGCCGCTGAAGTACAGGCCGAACATGCCGCCCGCCTGGGTAGTCACGAACGGGATGCCTGCGGCATCGGCTCTTTGCTGCAGGCCATCGAGCAAGCGGGCGGTGTAGTCGCTCAGCTCGTCGTGAAAGCCCGGACGGCTGATCAGGTTCAGGGTGGTCAGGCCGGCGGCCATGGCCAAGGGATTGCCCGACAGCGTACCAGCCTGGTAGACCGGGCCCAGCGGCGCGATGTGCGACATGATCTCGCGCTTGCCGCCGAAGCAGCCCACGGGCATGCCGCCACCGATGATCTTGCCGAACGTGCTCAGGTCCGGCGTGACGCCGTAGTACGCCTGGGCGCCGCCCAGGGCCACGCGGAAACCGGTCATCACTTCGTCGAAGATCAGCACCACGCCGTACTGGTCGCACAGGCGACGCAGGCCTTCCAGAAAACCGGGCGCCGGCGGTACGCAGTTCATGTTGCCCGCAACGGGTTCGACGATGATGCAGGCCACTTCATCGGCGACGTCGGCCAACATCTGCTCCACTGCAGCAATGTCGTTGAACGGCAGGGTCAGGGTGTGTTTGGCGAATGCCGCCGGCACGCCGGGTGAGCTGGGCACACCGAGGGTGAGGGCGCCGGAGCCGGCCTTGACCAGCAGGCTGTCGGAGTGGCCGTGGTAGCAACCTTCGAACTTGATGATGCTGTCACGACCGGTGAAACCACGGGCCAGACGAATGGCGCTCATGGTCGCCTCGGTGCCCGAGCTGACCATGCGCACCATTTCCATGGACGGCACGATGGCGCAGACCAGGTCGGCCATCTGCGTTTCCATTTCGGTCGGCGCGCCGTATGACAAACCATGTTCGAGCTGCTTGCGCACGGCGTCGAGCACGTCCGGATGGCTGTGACCCAGAATCATCGGCCCCCAGGAACCGACGTAGTCCACGTAGCGCTTGTCGTCTTCGTCGGTGACATAGGCGCCGGCAGCGTGCTTGAAGAACAGCGGCGTGCCGCCGACGCTCTTGAAGGCACGCACGGGCGAGTTGACGCCGCCGGGGATGTGCTTCTGGGCATTGGCGAACAGGGTTTCGGAACGGGACATAAATGAGCTCTCTAGCATCAGGCAGTTTCGAACAACGCGTTCAGGGCGCGGGCGCGGTGGGTGACTTCCTGGGCCGTGTCGGCGCCGAACAGCGCATGCACTACGGCCAGCAGGTCGGCACCGCAGGCCACCAGGGGCGCAGCGTTGTCCAGGGTGATGCCGCCAATGACGGCAATCGGCAATTTCAATTCGGCCCGCGCCTGGCCCAACAGTTCAATGCTGGCAGGCGATGCGTCGGGCTTGGTCTGGGAGGCGAAGAAGCGGCCAAAGGCGACGTAGCTGGCGCCTTCGCGGGCCGCCTGGCGCGCCAGGTCGAGGTTGGCATGGCAGGTGCTGCCGATGATCGCCTTGCGCCCCAGCAGGGCGCGGGCTGGAGTCAACGGGCCATCGGTCTGGCCCAGGTGCACGCCGACGTTGAGTCGCGCCGCCAGTTCGGCGTCGTCGTTGATGATCAGGTGCGCCTTGTAGCGCTCGCACAGCTGACGCAGTTTTTCCGCTTCGCGCAGGCGACGGGCTTCGTCGTTGCTCTTGTCACGGTACTGCAGCAGCGTGATGCCGCCATCCAGGGCGGCCTCGACGTACTTGAGGAACTTGCCGGCCAACAGCTGGCTGTCGGTGATGGCGTAGACGCCACGTAAGTTCATCGCTTGGGCCTCGGGCAGGGGGCGGAGATTTGGCTCAAGAGCAGAAATCCAGGGGTAGGCGACGGGGCACGAATTGCCCGTGGCCCAGTTGCTCGGCGTCGCGCAGGGTACGCCAGGTGTAGTCGAGGGCCGACTGCACGGCGCTTTCCAGGCCTTCGCCCAGGGCCAGGCGACCGGCCAGAGCACTGGCCAGGGTGCACCCGGAGCCGTGGTAGCTGCCGGGCAGGCGCTGGCAGGTGAAGGTGCGACGGCTGCCGTCGCGGCTGTACAGGCGGTTGTGCACTTCGTGCTCGTCGCCGTGGCCGCCGGTGATCAGCAGGTGCTTGCAGAACGGCAGCAACTTTTGCGCGCATTCGTCGGCGCTGCCCTCGGGCAGGTCGGCGAGGATGCGTGCCTCGGGCAGGTTCGGCGTGGCGATGGTGGCCAGCGGCAGCAGCTGCTCGCGCATCGCATAGCCGACCTCGTCCTTGCCCAGGCTGCCGCCACCGCCGGCGCGCAACACCGGGTCGCAGACCATCGGCAGATGAGGGTGGGCCGACAACAGCTCGACCACGGTCGCGACCATGTCCACCGAGCCGAGCATGCCCAACTTGACCGCCGCCACCGGCGAATCGCTGAGCACGGCATTGGCCTGGGCCAGGATCCATTCGCGGTCGAGCACACGGAAATCGCTGACGTTGACGGTGTTCTGCACGGTCAGCGCGGTAACCGTCGGCGCGGCATGGCAGCCCTGGGCGAGCAGGGCTTCGATATCTGCCTGCAGGCCGGCGCCGCCACTGGGGTCGTGGCCGGAGAGACAGAGGACAACGGGGCGGGAGCTATAGATATTCATGGTGCGCGAGCTTATC
The DNA here is from genome assembly GCF_002438365.1 of Pseudomonas sp. UBA6276. NCBI lineage: Bacteria > Pseudomonadati > Pseudomonadota > Gammaproteobacteria > Pseudomonadales > Pseudomonadaceae > Pseudomonas > Pseudomonas sp. UBA6276. The sequence continues at coordinate 25,615 of NZ_DJUS01000126.1, read as the reverse complement.
ACGGCGCACGGCGTTGTAGCAGGGCTGCAAGCGCTGGGCAGGGTGCCCTGATGACTGGTTCGATGGACGGGGTTCGCGCTTTGTACGGTGCCTCTGTATCATATTGACATTACACTCTGACAGGTTCCGAAAGCAGCGGCCCAGAGCCGACTGAGGGAACATTGCGCACCGCCCGTCGTGCACGCAGACGCTGTGCTAGAGTCATTCGATATCGATAACAGGCTGTGCCGATTGCATCGAACCAAAGGGAATGGGGGCTTCCCGATGCGATCAGGTGTGCCACGCTGGGGCTGTATGCGCTATTTGCTTATCCTGATCATGGCTTTGCTGCCCATGCTGGCGTGTGCAGTCGACTTCGACGAGACCACGCGCAGCCTTGCGCTCGGCCGCTCGATGCAGGTCTACGAAGACGTGGCCGGCGATGCGACCATCGAGCAGATCACCCGCGACCTGGCCCCGGCCTTCCGTCAGCACCATGCCGACGTGCTCAATGCGGGCTATTCGAAGTCGGTGTTCTGGCTGCGTATCGATCTGCGCTATGTGCCGCGTGCCGACAGATCACCCCATAGCTGGCTGCTGGAGCTGGCGTATCCGCCGATGGATCACCTGGAACTGTACCTGCCCGATGCCGCCGGCCAGTACCACTTGGTGCAGCGAACCGGCGATGCGTTGCCGTACGACAGCCGCCAGATCAAGCAGAACAACTACCTGTTCGAAGTGCCTTTCCAGCCCGATGAAGCCAAGACGGTGTACCTGCGCCTGCACAGCCAGGGCTCGGTCCAGGCGCCGGTAAGCCTGTGGTCGGCCAATGCGTACCTGGAGGCGCAGCCTTCACGGCTATACGTGCTCGGGCTGATCTACGGCGTGCTGCTGGGCATGCTGGTGTACAACCTGTTCATCTTCCTCAGCGTGCGCGACCGCAGCTATCTCTACTACATCGTCTATATCGCCTCATTCGGGCTCTACCAGGTGTCGGTGAACGGCGCCGGGGTCGAGTATTTCTGGCCGAACAACCCGTGGTGGGCCAACGCCGCCACGCCGTTCTTCATCGGCGCGGCCGGGTTCTTCGGCTGCCTGTTCTCGCGCAGTTTCCTACAGACCGCCCGCCACAGTCGTTGGATGGATCGGCTGCTGATCGGCCTGATGGTGTACGGCGCCGTGGTCATGGCGCTGTCGCTGTCGACCAGCTACGCCCTGGCGCTGCGTCTGGCCACGGCGCTGGCGCTGTGTTTCACCGTGGTGATCTTCACCGCCGGTATCGTCGCCTGGTTGCGCGGCATGCGCCTGGCGCGCTATTTCATCATTGCCTGGAGCGCGTTCCTGCTGGGCGGCATCGTCAACACCCTCATGGTGTTGGGTTACCTGCCCAATGTGTTCATCACCATGTACGCCAGCCAGCTTGGCTCGGCGCTGGAGGTCGGCCTGCTGTCGCTGGCGCTGGCCGACCGCATCAATGTGCTGCGCGACCAGCAGGCACAGACCCTCAAGGAAGCCGGGCTCAAGCTTGAACTGGCGAACCAGGAGCTGGCGGCGAGCAACCGCTTGAAGGATGAGTTCCTGGCTACTGTCACCCACGAACTGCGCACGCCGATGAATGGCGTGATCGGCTCGCTGGAACTGATGCAGACCGTACCCATGGGGCCGGAGCTGGCCCAGTATCAACACACGGCAGCAGGCTCGGCGCGGGACATGATGCGCATGGTCGACGATATTCTGATCCTGACCGAACTGCAGGCCGGGCGGCTCTATCCGCGCAACGAGCCGTTCAGCCTGCAGGCGTTGCTCGACAGCATGCAGATGCAGTTCAGTCGCCAAGCCCATGCCAAGGGGCTGGCGTTCACCGTCGAGCGCGCAGCGGGGTTGCCCGATCGTCTGCGGGGAGACGTCAAGAAGCTCGCGCTGTGCCTGGCCTGCCTGATCGACAACGGCATCAAGTTCACCCGCGAAGGCAGCGTCAACGTGCGGGTCAGCGGCGGCGAGCCGCAGGACGATCACCTGCAGGTCGTCTTCAAGGTCAGCGACAGCGGCATCGGCTTCACGCATCGTGATGAAGAGACGCTCTATCAGCGCTTCTACCAACTCGATGGTTCCATGACCCGCGAATACGGCGGGCTGGGCATCGGTCTGGCGATCTGTCGGCAATTGGCCGAGCTGGTGGGTGGTCAACTTCATCATCAGTCCGAGCCCGGACGTGGCAGCTGTTTCGAATTCAGCGTGCGTCTGGGGGTGGTCGAAGCCCATCCGGGCCGTGCCTTGAGCACCAGTGCCGGTGCCTTCGGTACCCAGCGCGCCGCCCACGAATGCACCGTGTTGCTGGTGGACGACAACAGCGTCGACCAGTTGGTCGTTCGCGGCATGCTGCTCAAGCTCGGCTATCGGGTACGGACCGCCGAGGACGGTTCGGGCGCATTGGCCCTGCTGGCGCGCGAGCGGTTCGATGCGGTGCTGATGGAATGCAGCCTGCCGACCCAGAGCGCCCTGCAGACCACCCGCATGCTGCGCAGCTTGCCTGGGTGCGAGCGGCTGCCGGTGCTGGCGATCATCGATGTCGGCCAGCAGGGGCAGCGCGAGCGGTGCCTGGAGGCAGGTGTGTCGGTGTGTCTGGCGCGTCCGGTGCGCTTCGAAGAACTGCAGGCGCTGTTGCATGGCTGCGTCCTCGCTCAGCCCAAGCCCCTCTCGGTGCTGGCTGCAGATGCTCCGACTGGAGCGGCTCCGGCATAACCCGGGACGTGTCACGGGGGTGCCTTTCATCGGCATTGCAGGCAAGATGCAAGACTGCCAGATCAGCCAGGACATGCCCCATGAGTAATGCCCCAGACTTCGTAGTTGTGGAAACTGCCGAACAAGCCGTGGATCGGTTGGCGGAGCTGCACGAACGGGCCACCCGCGCCCTGAGCCAGGCACTCAAGCGCTACCTCAAGGATCGCAGCGAGCCGGATGCGGCCGAACGCGACCTGTTCCGCTATCCCGAACTGCGCCTGACCTACGCCTACAACGGCGAATTGCCGGCCATCACCCGCGCCTATGCCAAGGTCAACCTGCCTGGCGTCTATTCGGTGACCGTGACCCAGCCCGCGGCCTTCCGCGGCTATCTGCTGGACCAGCTGCGACCCTTGATGCGCGACTTCGCGGTGACCATCGAAGTCGGTGTCAGCGAGCAGAACATCCCTTACCCCTACGTCGTCGACCAGGGCGACGAGCTGGCCGGCAGCGGTGTGACCGCCGCAGCGCTGGCGCGAGTGTTCCCCAGCACCGACCTGTCCGCCGCCACCGACGGTATTGCCGACGGCCTGTACGATTGGGCCACGGCCGATCCGCTGCCGCTGGCGCTGTTCGATGCCGCGCGGGTGGATTTCTCCCTGCGCCGTTTGATCCACTACACCGGCAGCGACTGGAAGCATGTGCAGCCCTGGATCCTGCTGACCAACTATCACCGCTACGTCGACCAGTTCGTCACCCACGGCCTGGAGCAGCTGCGCAACGACCCACGCTTCGTGCGCCTGGTGATGCCGGGCAACGTGATCATCGAAAAGAGCATGGACAACGGTGAGGCCCAGGCGCTGGTGGCCAGCGTGGTCTGGCACCGCTACCAGATGCCGGCCTACCACCTGATCGCCGAGGACGGCGATGGCGTGACCCTGGTGAACATCGGCGTCGGCCCGTCGAATGCCAAGAACATCACCGACCACCTGGCCGTGCTGCGCCCGCATTGCTGGTTGATGATCGGCCACTGTGGTGGCCTGCGTCAGTCGCAGACCATAGGCGACTACGTCCTGGCCCACGCCTACATGCGCCAGGACGGGATTCTCGATCGGGTCCTGCCGCCCAACATCCCCATCCCGGCCCTGGCCGAAGTGCAGCTGGCCTTGCAGGAAGCGGCGGCGCAAGTCACCGGCGAGCGCGGCGATGACCTCAAGAAGCGCCTGCGCACCGGCACCGTGCTGACCTACGACGACCGCAACTGGGAACTGCGCTGGGCCCAGGAGCGGCCGCTGATCAACCTGTCGCGCGCCGTCGCTGTGGACATGGAAAGCGGCACCATCGCCGCCCAGGGCTATCGCCTGCGGGTGCCCTACGGCACCTTGCTGTGCGTGTCCGACAAGCCGCTGCACAGCGAGATCAAGCTGCCGGGTTCGGCCAACGCGTTCTACAATCGCGCGGTCAGCCAGCACCTGAACATCGGCATCGCTGCCTTGAACCTGCTGCGCAGCCAGCTCAATTCGCTGCACTCGCGCAAGCTGCGCAGCTTCGACGAGCCGCCGTTCCGCTGACAGGTTTGCCGTGGCGGGCAAGGGCCTCTAGCATGAGCGCTCTTGCCCGCACGAAAGCCTTTTGTCATGCCTTTGCCTCCTCGCTCCAAGCAACGTCCCGCCGCCGGTAAACGCCGCGTGGCCAAGGCGCCACCTGCCCAACCTCGGCTGGTGCTGTTCAACAAGCCGTTCGATGTGCTGACCCAGTTCAGCGACGGTGAGGGGCGCGCGACCTTGAAGGATTTCATCGACATCGCCGGGATCTACCCAGCCGGCCGTCTGGACCGCGACAGCGAAGGGCTGTTGTTGCTGACCAACGATGGACAACTGCAGGCGCGCATCGCCGACCCGAAGCACAAGCTGGCCAAGACCTATTGGGTGCAGGTCGAAGGCGTGCCCGACGAGGCGCAATTGCAGCGTTTGCGCTGCGGGGTGCAACTCAACGATGGCATGACCTTGCCCGCCGAGGCGCGGTTGCTGGATGAGCCGGACCTGTGGCCGCGCGATCCGCCCGTGCGCTTTCGCAAGAGCGTGCCGACCCATTGGTTGGAACTGGTGATCAAGGAAGGGCGCAACCGTCAGGTGCGGCGCATGACGGCGGCGGTGGGCTTGCCGACCCTGCGTCTGGTACGGGTGCGCATCGGCGACTGGAGCCTCGAGGGCCTGGGACAGGGCGAATGGCGCGAGGTGCCCGCCAGTCTGTAGCAAGCCCCGCCCCCTGTGGGAGTGGGCTCTGCCCGCGAGGATCTGCCCGCCTGCCTCAGGCCCTGCCCCCTGTGGGAGCGGGCTCTGCCCGCGAAGATCTACCAGCCTGCCTCAGGCCTCAGCCTTGGCTACGCAGATGAGTCAACGGCAGTTCAGTGCTGGCCATGACCTGGTTGAGCACGAAGCTGGAACGTACGCTGGTCACCCCTTCGATCCGCGTCAGGTGGCCCAGCAGCAGCTTTTGATAGTGGTCCATGTCCGGCACCACTACCTTGAGCTGATAGTCGGCATCCATGCCGGTCACCAGGCTGCATTCGAGCACCTGCGGCAGCCCGCGAATGGCTGCTTCGAAGGTTTCGAAACGTTCCGGGGTGTGGCGGTCCATGCCGATCAGCACATAGGCGGTCAGGCTCAAACCCAGCTTCTTGCGGTCCAGCAGAGCGACCTGGCGGGAAATGTAGCCGTCGTCTTCGAGCTGCTTGACGCGCCGAGAGCAGGGCGACGGCGAGAGACCAATGCGTTCGGCCAGTTCCTGGTTGGAAATGCGCGCGTCGCGCTGCAATTCAGCCAGGATGCTCAGGTCATAGCGATCAAGTTTGCTCATCAAATCTGCCTTCGTGTTTTGCGTTGCGGCAAATTATCCATCCGAAGGCAAAAATTGCGCAAGTGCTGTGTAAATCAGCAATGTTCGCAATCGGCTGCTGCACCTGCGGCGCTATAGTTATCCACAGAATCACTGCCCGGACATGAGTCCACTGCGATCCGCTCAATCAGGCGGGTTGCGGCCACCGCCCCCACCGGGGTTGCACTGGCCCCCGGGCTGCACACTACCCAGAAGGCGGCGTGAGGTGAGCCGACGTCACAAGCGTCGAGCAGGGACAGAGTTCGAAAGAGGAGGCCGACGGGTCTCCTTTTTTTTCGCCTGCGAAACGGTTGTGAGTGCGGCGTTGCGGGTCAGTCATGAAGTGGCTCCGTGTGCCGATAACCTCTCCAGGTCCCTGACGGGATCTTCACAGAACCGCGTTCGGGTTTGTCAGTCTGATGATCAGTAGCTCCCCTTATCTTGCGAGGAACAGCATGAAATCGCCCCTCTGGCGTCTGGCCGGTGTCGCTGCGCTCTGCCTGGCCGTAGACGCGCCGGCGTATGCGGAAGGTCCGCAGGATCAGTTGCGCGGCAGCTCCAACGGCGGCCAGCGCGGGCCGGGCGGGGGCAACGCCGGGCCGGGTCAGCAACCCGGGGGTGGTCAGTATCGGCCGCAGCCCGGTGGCAATCAGGGCCAGTGGCAAGGGCGGCCTGTGCAGGGCAATCAGGGGCAGTGGCAAGGCCGGCCAGGCGGCAATTCGAACCAGTGGCAGGGCAACAGGCCGGAACAGGGTCGCCCAGAACAGGGTCGCCCGGAGCAGGGTCGCCCCGAAGGTGGCCAGCAGGACAATCGGCCGCCGATCATCGGCAAGCCTGACGAAGTGCGCCAGACTCAGGCGCCGTTGCGGGGCAGCTACCCGGACCTGCGTCGCGACAACGACCGGCGCTGGGAAGGCGGTCGTGATCGCTGGCCCGGTGAGCACGGTGGCGGCTGGGGCCCCGGCCCGCAGTATCGTCCGGGGCAGGTGATCGATCGCTTCCCCGGCCAGAATTATCGCGTGCCGTATCGAGGCCAGGATTATTACTATTCGGGTGGGTATTGGTACCGACCCCAGGGCCCGCGGTACGTGGTGATCGAGCCACCGCGCGGCGTTCGAGTGCGCGTGCTGCCCGATTACGCGCAGCGCATGTGGATCGGCAGTTCGGTGTTCTTCGTGGCGGCGGGAACTTACTACCAGTGGGTCGATAACACCCAGGAATATGTAGTGGTGAATCCGCCGGTGAATGCCAGCACTCCACAGCCGGCGCCGACCTTGACCAGCTACGACGTCGCGGCGTATCCGGCCCAGGGCCAGAGTCCGCAGCAGATTGCCCAGGATCAATACGAGTGCAAGCGCTGGGCCGTGGAACAAAGCCGCTTCGACCCCGCCAGCGCCACCTATGCGCCATCGCCCGAAGTGGTCAGCGTGTATCGGCAAAGCCTCGCCAACTGCTTCACGTCACGCGGCTACACGGTGAATTGATCGCGTACCGACGCAGCTTGCGCCGCAGCCACAAGGCACCGCGTTCTGCCTGACACACCGCATCCACCGCCGACGCGGCTCGCGCCGCTGCTACAGGGGGGGGTGCGTTGACGGGGCGCCGCAATCCCCTGTAGCAGCGGCGCAAGCCGCGTCCGGGAGCACTGCGGTTTTGCAGGCTGCCCGCATTTCTCTCAAACGGGATCGGCGTGCACCAGGACTTCGGCGCGTGGATACTGGCTTTCGATGGCGGCTTCCACGTCCTCGCAGATGCCGTGGGCTTCGGCCAGCGACAACTGTCCCGGCAATTCCAGATGCACCTGCACGAACCAATGGTTGCCCGACATGCGCGTGCGCAGATCATGGGCGCCCAGCACCCCCGGCACGTTGCACGCCAACGCCAGCATCTGCTCGCTGACATCCAGCGGCAGCTCCTGGTCCATCAGGATCGCCGTGCTTTCGCGGGCGATGTGCACCGCACTCCACAGAATGTACAGCGCAATGCCCAGGCCAAAGAAGGCATCCAACTGCGGCCAGCCATAGCTGGCCAGGATCAGCGCCACCAGGATGCTGCCGTTGAGCAGCAGGTCCGAACGGTAATGCAGCGAGTCCGCGCGCACCGCCGTCGAACCGGTTTCGCGGATGACCTTGTATTGCAGGGCCAACAGCGCCACGGTCAGGACCAGGGAAAGAATCATCACCACGATGCCCACCCCCGCAGCGCCCAGCGGCTGGGGATCCTGCAACTGCTTCCACGCCTGATAACCGATCAGCACGGCGCTGGACCCGATGAACAACGCCTGGGCCATCCCCGCCAAGGCCTCGGCCTTGCCGTGCCCATAACGGTGATCATCGTCGGCAGGACGCAGCGCATAGTGCACCGCCAGCAGATTGAGAAACGACGCCGCACCATCGAGCACCGAATCGGTCAGCCCCGCCAGCAGGCTCACCGAACCACTAAGCCACCAGGCCACGGCCTTGGCCACGATGAGAATGCTGGCCACCGCCAGCGACGCCCTTGTCGCGAGGCGAAGCAGGCGTGCATGTTCCTTGCTGGTTGGCATCGCAATCCTTAAGCGGCGGGCTTCAGACCATACATGGCCAGCTGTTCGACACTGCCCCTGTGCTGGATCAGGCGTGGATCGTCGAGCGGCAGGCTGCGGCCCAGTTCGGTTTCAAGAATGGCCTGCAGTTTGAGGTTGTCCACCTTGCCATCGCGGCCTACCGCTGGCTGCAGTTTTTCCGGCGAAATCTGCGCGGTCTTGCCGTCGTTGAGGTAGATCGCGCCCGTGGCGAAGTCCACGCCGAAGGCGATCAACCCGGGAATCACGTAGAACAGGATACCGATGGCATCCAGCGCCGCCACGACCGGATCGATACGGCCTTCGATCTGCCCGCGCCGATCGGGCCAGAACAAGGTGCCGCAAGCGGTCAACTGGGTCATCAGGGCAGCGGCAACGGCGCCGCCGATCAAACGTTGGGAAATACGCATGACAATCTCCGCAAAATAAGCTGCAACGATACAAGCAAATGGTCGAGCGGAGTAGATGGAGCGTACCTCTCAGAGACTGCAACACAAGGTCGTGCTAGCGCTCGATAGAAGGCTCGTCATGCCGAGATGAGGGTGGTCGAGCCCTTGAATGTTCGGTCGGCGCTGAAAACGGCTCAACCGAAAACCATCGCCCATCATGCAAGAGCATGCGCGAACAGAATCAATCCGCCATGGCCGCATCAATGGGAATCTTACTGCCAACAGACTCGCGCCCTTTGACCCATAGCCCAAAGTGTTTCATGACCTCGACTACAGGCTCCAAGCGCCGTCCCTCAACGGTGAGTTCATATTCAACCGTGACAGGCACGGTGGGAAATACAGTGCGTTTCACAAGTCCAGCTTCCTCAAGCGCACGTAAATCCAAGGTCAGCATTCGTTGCGAGATAGCGGGGATGTCTCGCCTGAGCGCACTGAAGCGCTTCGGTCCATCGAGCAGGTAGGACGCAATGAGCAGTCGCCAGCGCCCACCGAGCAGGCGCATCGCTTCTTCGACAGAGCAGCCTGACAGGTTGTCTTTCATGGTCTGCATCCTCGGACAATAGAGGTATATTTTTTGTACCTATACTACAAAATAGTGCGTTCTTCCTATTTTATACCGCGCTCCTAGAATGAGCTGGTGCTGTCTGCAGGTGGAAATCGACAGCGCTCACTCACGCTCTGGAGTCTGCACATGAAGCTGTATTACATCCCCGCGTCTTGTTCCCTGTCTCCCCATATCGTGCTCAATGAGCTAGGTCTTGATGTTGCACGGATCAAGGTCGATCACAAGAAGCACCTGACCGAATCAGGCGACGATTATTTGAAAATCAATCGCCTTGGCTACGTCCCTGCACTCGAACTGGACGACGGAACCCTTCTGCGCGAAGGTCCAGCCATCGTGCAATATCTGGGTGACCTGAAGCCGGAGCTCGGACTCGTTCCCGGCCATGGCACCCTTGATCGATACCAGCTTCAGGAGTGGCTGAACTTCCTTTCCACCGAGATCCACAAAGGCTACATTCCGCTGTTGTACTCGACACTGGCCGGTCGATACGTAGACAGTGCGAAGCCAAAGTTGGAGAAGCGCTTCGCCTGGATCGACGAGCAGTTGACCAGCAAGCCCTACCTCATGGGTGATCACTTCACCGTGGCTGACGCCTACTTGTTCGCGTTGACAGGCTGGGGGCAGGCCGCGTGGTTGACCAGCTATTACAAAGCCGACATTCACTTCGACGATTTGCATAACCTCCGTGCCTGGTATGACCGGGTCAAGGTTCGTCCAGCAGTTCAGAAAGCGTTGCGGGAAGAAGGTCTTGTGTAAAGGCAGATACTGGCCGATTCGAGCACAAGAGCAGCAACATGACGCAGGAATCCCTGAGCAGGGCGACCGGTCTCCATGGCTGGATCGGCCCGAACCTGTAAGGCCAGTCCTTGATGTTTGAACTCACCAGTTACCTGGGGCTTTTCTTGGCAGCGTTCGGTGCCGCCACGTTGCTGCCGATGCAGTCCGAGGCGGTGCTGGTTGGCATGCTGTTGTCCGATCGCTACATCATTTCGACCCTGTTGGCGGTCGCCATAGTCGGTAATGTACTGGGCTCTGTACTGAACTGGGTGCTGGGCCGCTGCGTTGAGAGGTTCCGGCACAAGCGCTGGTTTCCAGTGAGCGAGGCAAAGCTCGCAAAGGCCCAGCAGTCCTATCTGCGCTACGGGCACTGGTCGTTGTTGTTGAGCTGGGTGCCGATCATTGGCGATCCGCTGACCGTCGTTGCCGGCGTCATGCGCGAGCCCTTCTGGCGTTTCCTGCTGATCGTCACCCTGGCCAAAGGCATGCGTTATCTGGTGCTGGCCGCCGTGGCGCTGGGGTGGACATGACGGCTGCGCATGGGGATCCGAGTACGCCCGTCGGCCTGCCGTAGCTTGTATAATTGCGGCACCACTGCCGGAGAGACCATGACCTCGTTGCCGATTGACGCCGCCTTGCCGGCTCTCCTCAAAGCCCTTCACGATCGCAATGAAGCCGTGCTGCAAGCGCCGCCCGGCGCCGGTAAAACCACACGTGTTCCGCTGGCGCTGCTGGATCAGCCGTGGCTGGCCGGGCAGACCATCGTCATGCTCGAACCCCGTCGACTGGCCGCTCGCGCAGCAGCAGAACGGATGGCCAAGGAACTGGGCGAAGCGGTGGGCGAAACGGTCGGCTATCGAATCCGTCTCGAGAGCCGCGTTGGTCCCAGGACTCGAATCGAAGTGGTGACCGAAGGGATTCTTGCACGCAGGCTGCAGGACGATCCTTCGTTGGATGGCGTGGGCCTGATCATCTTCGACGAATTTCACCTGCGCAATCTGGACGCAGACCTGGCGCTGGCACTCGCCCTGAATGGCCGCGAGCTGTTCCGGGACGACTCGCCACTGAAGGTGCTGGTGATGTCCGCCACGCTGGACGGCGAGCGGATATTGGCCTTGCTCGACGATGCGCCGATCGTCAGCAGCGAAGGCCGGATGTACCCGGTGGACGTGGTCTGGGGAAAGTCCACGCAGCCCGGGGAGTATGTAGAGCCTCGCGTCGTCTCAACCTGCATCGAGGTGATCGAGGAACAGGAAGGCAGCGTACTGGTGTTCCTCCCAGGCCAGGCCGAGATTCGACGTGTGCATCGCGACCTGGAAGACTGGCTCGCCAGGCAACCACCTGATCACTCGTCACGGATCCTGCTCTGTCCGCTGTATGGCGAGCTGTCCCTGAGCGAACAGCGCACCGCCATCGAGCCTGCGCCGCCCGGGAAACGTAAAGTCGTACTGGCCACGAACCTGGCCGAAACGAGCATCACTATCGAAGGGGTGCGGATCGTCATCGATTCCGGCCTGGAGCGAGTGCCCCGTTTCGATCCGCGCAGCTCGATGACCCGCCTCGCCACGCAGCGCATTTCCAAAGCCAGTGCCACTCAACGCGCTGGCCGGGCAGGGCGGCTGGAGCCTGGTGTCTGTTACCGCTTGTGGTCAGAAGCCCAGCATGAACAGCTCGCCAGCTTCAGCACCCCGGAAATCCAGCAAGCGGACCTCGCCGCGCTGGCGTTGCATCTGGCGCGCTGGGGGGTGACGCCCGATCAGTTGCACTGGTTGGATGCGCCGCCGACGGCAGCGTTTTCCCAGGCCAGTGACTTGCTCTGTCGGCTGGGCGCTCTGGATACCAAGGGCTTTCTCACAGCCCATGGTCAGTCCATGGCGCAGTTGCCTGCCCATCCGCGTATCGCCCATCTTCTGATCCGTGGGCACGAGCTCGGTCTGTCTCAGCATGCCTGTGACCTGGCGGCGCTATTGGGGGAGCGCGATATTCAGCGTGGAGGCGGTGCCGATGTGCATAGCCGAATGGCGATGCTGGCGGGGCCTCGTGTGCACCGCGATGCGCAACGGGCCAAGCAGTTGGCGAAGCAGTACCGTTCCTATCTGCAAGGACCCTCGCTGAATGCTGTCGCCGATGCAGATGACCCGAAATGGGTAGGGTGCCTGTTGGCGCTTGCCTACCCGGATCGTATCGCCCGGCAGCGGCGCCCCGGCGGGGCCGAATACCGGTTGAGCAACGGGCGCGCGGCGATGTTCGCCGATGTCGACGCACTCATGAAGCAGGCCTGGCTGGTTATCGCCGATCTGGGCAGTCGCCAGGGCCAGCGCGAGGAGCGAATCTATCTGGCGGCGGATCTTGATCCGCAACTGTTCGAGAGCGTTCTGCAGGATCAGGTCCGCCTGGTGGATGAGCTGGATTGGGATGAGCGTGAGGGAGCATTGCGTGCCGAGCGCCAACGAAAAGTGGGCGAGCTGATCCTGAGCCGCGAATCCTTGCCCGGCCTGGACGCCGACGCTCGCGCCACGGCCCTGCTCGGGCTGGTGCGCCGCAAGGGCCTGGAACTGTTGCCCTGGACCCCGGAGCTGCGCCAGTGGCAGGCACGGGTCATGCTGTTGCGAGAAGTGGACGCCCAGAACCCTTGGCCGGACGTCAGCGACACCGCACTGTCGAAACAGCTGGAGCACTGGCTGCAGCCCTACCTGGGCAAGGTCACGCGCCTGAGCCATTTTGGCCAGCTCGATTTGTCTTCCATCCTGCGCAACAGCCTGCCATGGCCGCTGCCACAGAAACTCGACGAGCTGGCGCCCACCCACATCGCTGTGCCGTCAGGCTCATCGGTACGCCTGGACTATAGCGAGCACCCGCCGATTCTAGCGGTGCGTTTACAGGAGCTGTTCGGCCTGGCCGAGACACCGCGCATTGCCAGTGGACGGCAAGCGGTGAAGTTGCACCTGCTGTCGCCAGCGCGGCGACCGGTGCAGGTGACGCAGGATCTGGCGAGTTTCTGGGCCAATACCTACGAAGAGGTGAAGAAGGATTTGAAGGGGCGGTATCCCAAGCATTATTGGCCGGAGGATCCGTTGGTGGCGGAGGCGACGGCTCGCATCAAACCGCGCAAGTGAAACCCCACCTACCACAGCGCAATGTCGTGCGAGTGTTCTAGGTTCTGTACGAAATCCCGAGAAACCCAATCGGTGCCCTTCGGAAGCTGAAGGTTTGTAGAGTCTCCAGCTATCTACGGAAAGGAATCTGGTGATAGCAAAGCGTTACAAGCTCTCGGATGAGGCCTGGGCTGTGGTTGCTGATGTCTTCATCGAAAAACCATGGCTGAGGGCGCCCCCAGCTGAGCGATCGCCTGATGCTTCATGGCGTGCTCTGGGTGCTCAGCTCAGGTGCTGCATGAGGGACACCGTTGCCAGACCTTGCCGAACTGCCGACCTTGCAGAAGGACGATCCAGCGCCGGATTTCACTTCAGCAATGCAGGTAGCAACACGCCATCGACCAAAGCGGTTAGAAACTCCAAATCGAATGGTTTTTTTTGTATGAGTGCCCTGTAAGCAGCCATCGATGGGAGCACCTGCGATAACGCATTGATGTCTGCCTTCGGTGAAATTTCGCCACGCTCAAGTGCGCGTTGCATCAACAAGCGGTTCACGACGGCCCAAGGTTGAACAATCGCAGCATCTCCTGCCTCACCGAGCTGCGGATTCTGCAGCAACACTGAAGCCAGTCCTGCCATGACGCGCATCTTGAGGTGAGCCTCTTCAACTGATTGTGGTTTGAACAAAGCGAGCAGATCACCTCTGAGCGTGCCGGTATCTGGAAGGCGATCCAAATCGACCTGGCTTCTCTTGAGGTGTGTGACTGCTTCTAGAATCAACTCAGCCTTGGAACTCCACCGGCGATAAACAGTGGCTTTTCCTGTCTTTGCCCGCGCCGCAACCATATCCATGGTCATGCCGTCATAGCCCGACTCCGCGAGAACTTCTATTGTCGCGTCGAGAATAGCTTCATCGCGTCCTGGATCACGGCGGCGCCCCCTCGTTAGCGGGGCCGATACCGGGCCTTCTTCCAGGGTAGTCATGGGATTTCCTTGATCTTGAATTGCCAACCTCTTAACCCTTTTTGGATGGTGCCTGACTGTACCAAATAATTACGATACTTGCCAGTCTCGTATTTGTATGGCTTGATGATCTCAGGTTTATCGATCAGGAAGCATTGAGCATGCGTTACAACAGACTCGGCAACACCGGCTTATTCGTATCCGAATTCTGCCTCGGGACGATGACCTTTGGTACGCCTGCGCCGCAATACGCGGCAGCTGGCGGCGTTCAGCAGGAAACAATGGATCAGATTTCTACTCGCGCTTTTGATGTGGGGATCAATTTCATCGACACCGCCAACGTCTATTCGGGCGGACAGGCCGAGACTATGGTTGGGGAGACGCTGAAGAAGCATGGAGTCGCCCGCCACGATGTGGTGATCTCGACCAAAGCAGGGCATGCCACCGGGAGCGGCCCTAATGATGGCGGCTCATCGCATCGTCATCTGATCCAGCAGGCTAAGGAAAGTCTGAAAAGGCTGGATACTGATTACATCGACCTTTACCAACTGCACGGCTGGGACCCTGTAACCCCTATCGAGGAGACGCTGCGGGCGCTTGATGATCTCGTACGACAAGGACATGTCCGGTACGTTGGCGTTTCAAACTGGGCGGCCTGGCAGGTCAGCAAAGCGCTGGGCATCTCGGATAAGTTGAGTCTTAGCCGGTTTCAGTCATACCAAGGTTATTACTCATTGATCGGACGCGACGTAGAGCGCGAGGTCTTACCGATGCTTGAATCGGAAGGCCTCGGGCTGATTGCTTTCAGCCCGTTAGCTGGAGGCTATCTCACCGGCAAATATCGCGTCGACGCAAAGTCAGGGCGACGCGCATCTATCCAATTTCCACCGGTAGATGAAGTGCGAGGTCAGTCTGTATTGTCGGCAATGGATGCACTCGCCTCAGCTCGCGATGTGTCGTTGGAGTCTGTTGCCCTAGCCTGGATGCGTCACAAGCGAAGTGTCACCAGCACGATCCTGGGTGTGAAAAGCGTGGATCAGCTTGAACGTAATCTTCATGCCATCGACCTCAGTCTTTCAGATGAAGAGGTCAATGCCCTTGAAGCGACGAGCGCGTTGGCATTGGAGTATCCAGGTTGGATGATTGCTAACGATGGTGCTGCTCGTCATCGACTTTTGGAGACCGGAATCCCAGAACAAACACGGGTGCCGCGCTCTAACGAGCCCGCAGCGCACGCCCCCTCGTCCGGCGGGAAGTAGGTCATGTTTCATGTCATTTTTAGCATGCCTTGCCTGTATGTCATCACGCGGTTTGTCTGGCCAATGCCATGGGCACTTTCAGTCAAGATTGCAGTGGCGTTATTGATGCTGCTTGCCTCGCAATACCACCTGTTCTCGCGGATTTCATCGGGGAGCGTTTTTTCTCCGGAGTTTCCACGTTACTGGGTGATGCTTTTCAACTGGGCATTCGGTGCAGTGCTGTTGGTCACCGTACTCCAGATTGTCGTAGACCTGAGCACCTTGCTAATGGCGCTGATTCGACAGAACTGGGTCACCGTACCGGTGGGGATGCGATATGGCATAGGCACGATCGCAATGGTGTTGGCAGCCATTGGCGTTCAACAGGCGGTGCGCGTACCGCCAGTTAAAGACGTCACCATTGCAGTCAAAGGTTTACCCCTTCAATTCGAAGGGTACAAGGTATTGCAACTAACCGACCTGCATATCAGTCGTTTATATGACGAGCCCTGGACGCAGGCCGTCGTGAAGGCTTCGAACGCTCTCGGTGTTGACCTGATGGTGGTGACGGGTGATCTCATCGACGGGTCGATTAGCGACCGAAGGTTGGATATCGATGCACTGCGTGATCTCCGAGCACCTGACGGCGTTTATGTCATCCCTGGGAATCACGAATACTTTTTTGATAACGAGGCTTGGATACAGCACTTTGTTTCTCTGGGGATGATACCTCTGTCTAATAGTCACACTGTGATCGAGCATCACGGTGCGCAGGTTGTTTTGGCGGGTGTTACCGATGTAACGGCCCCTGAGACAGGCTTTCCGCCCCCCGATCTATCGCACGCTCTTGCAGGAGCGCCAAACGATGCGCCAGTGATTCTGCTTGATCATCAGCCCAAAAATGCGCGTGACGCCGCAGGTCAGGGAGTAGCACTGCAACTTTCAGGTCATACCCATGGTGGAATGATCCTGGGTCTGGACCGACTTGTAGCGCTGGCTAACGGCGGCTTCGTTTCAGGGCTCTACACCGTTGGAAGCATGCAGTTGTATGTCAACAATGGCACCGCGCTTTGGCCTGGGTTTGCCCTTCGCCTTGGCCGACCCTCGGAACTGACACGCATCACACTTCGGCGGGCTGCTGGCTCCTAAGGTGAACGCGTGCCGTGGGATGATTCTTTGTCCAGTTGATGACCATTCCTGGCACAGCTGTCAAACACAGGCGGTCCTCCATGCATTTGTTCCTACGTCCATTTGTCAATGAGGAACAGACCTGACCATTCAAAGGGTCAACCTATCCTGGCCGGATTGACAGTCAATGGTTTCAGATTCTCGCGATACCTGTACCAAGTCTCAGCGGCGATAGGAAACTGTCAACCGCATGATGACAAGCTGATAACAACCATTATTGGCCGGAGGATCCGTTGGTGGCCGAGGCGACCGCCCGCATCACAAGTAAAAAACCAGCTACCACACCGCAATGTCATACGAGTGATCTAGCCGAAAAAATGGGTGACCCTGCCGGCTGCAAAACGAGATCTTTCAAAACCGAATGGGCGAAGGAAATTTATGTTTCCTAACCCAACACTTTCCCGAACAACTGATTCTGGTGGGTCTCGTTTTGAAAAGCATACGAGGGGGACCCAAGGTGTTCATAACCCCGCCGTGGATAGAACGCGAGCGCACGATGGTTTCCAATCCAGACGGTCGCCCAGAGCAGGGATGCGCCGCCAAGGTGGGCACATTTCTCGGCCTCTTCGAGCAATCTATATCCGATGCCTCGTCCTGTGAATCTCTCCTGTACATAAAGACGTTGCAACTCGGCCGAATTCTCATAAGAGATTAAGTCATGGTCGGCGCTCATCGCTACCTGCGCGAACCCGACCAGGTGGTCGTTAACCTCGGCGACGATAATAAAGCTGTCCGACTCAGCGATGATTTTTGACATGTTATCTGGGGAAAAAGAGTCCAAGACCTCTTGTGCAATAGCGTTCCGAATACCTTCTGTAGCGTAGGTGTCGAGAAACACCTGCATTCCAAGTGCCGCAAGACACAGACTGTCTTGAGCCGTCGCATGGCGAATAACTATCTGTTGCGCTTCAGGCATTCGGATGTCCTCTCTGCTGTAGCGTTCGGCATGCGCGAGTGAATGGGCAGGCCGAGGCCTGGGTTAGCGTTTCGCGCTGTCGGCAGGTCCAATCCCGAAGCAATCTTGTGTGTGAACTGCTCGGTTGCTGAGATACCTGGTCGAGACCGTGAAAATTCATGTCCTGGACTTTACCAAAGCAAGTCGAGTGCTACAGCTACGATGGGGGGAACGTAACCAATAGCAAACATTATTGACCTGATGACCTACTGGTGCCCAAACCGACAACCTGCATCAAAGCTCGCAAGTAAAACCCACCTACCACACTGCAATGTCATACGTCAGATACAGCCGATTGCTGTCTCTCCCCCGTGCGGTGTCGGATCGGTAGACGTAGTTGCGCAGTTTCACGCCCAGGCCTTTCAGGGTGCCCGTCGGTACCACGTAGGCGAGTTCGATGTCGCGCTCCCATTCGTTCACGCCAGCAGGTCCCGACTTTCCGTCCGAGCCGCTGATGTAGCGGGTCATGAAGCTCAGGCCGGGCAGCCCAAGCTGCTTGAAGTCGTAGCCGTAGCTGGCCAGCCAGGTCTTTTCATCTTCCTCGATGAATTTGCCGATGCCGACGTTGCTGAACGAATACACGGTAGCGCCGTTGATGTAGGGCAGGCCGCCGTCGCCGTGCAAGCGCTGGTAGCCGGCGGCGACCGTATGGCCGGCCACGGCGAAGCTCAGTTGGCCGCTGAACATGCCATTGTCGATCTTTCCGGAATAGTGGTTGCCCTCATCCCGGCTGAAGAAATAGCGCAGGTCGCTGGTCAGTACGCCGGCGCCCAGCGGCAGGGTGTGCAGCAGGCCGAAGAAGTCCTGGCTGTAGAAGTCGTCGAGCTGGCCGCGAAAGTAGCTGAGCCGCAGCTGTTTGTTCACCGTGTAGTCGGCGCCTGCGTAGGTGAAGTCGCCACCTTCTCTGCCGGAATACCCGTCGGGAATGATCGAGCGGCTGTCGGTGGAGTCGCGCAGCTTGAACTGATCGAGCTGGCCGGCGGTGAGCAGCCTGTCATCGAAGTCCTTGCTGACCAGCTGGGTGCCCTGGTAGGTCTGCGGGACCAGGCGCGCGTCGTTGTAGACCAGCACCGGTGTCTTGGGCAGCAGGGTGCCGTGCTTGACCACGGTTTGCGCGAAGCGGGCCTTGGCAGTGAGGCCCAGGCTGGTCGACTCATCGGCTGCGCGACCGTCACCGTGCACGGGCAGCAGCCCAGTACCGCTGCGGCCACGGCCTGAGTCGAGCTTCACGCCCAACAGGCCGAGGGCGTCGAACCCCAGGCCGAACGTCCCTGTGGTGTAGCCGGACTGGAAGTCCAGCAGCACGCCCTGTGCCCACTCGGTGCGCTCGCTTTTGGCAGTGGCGGCGGCGCGCGCACTCAGGCCGTTTTCATCACGGAAGTTTTCGTTGAAGTACACGTTGCGAAGTTGCAGCTTCAGGGTGCTGTCATCGATAAAACCTTGGGCCATCGCCGAGCCGTGCAACAAAACGCTCAGGCACGGTAAAGCGAACCCGCCGATCAGGGGTGTACGCATGGGTGAACTCTCTTCTTGTTATGGGTAGCGGGAGGTTATGCGAACAGGCTGATCGCACCGGTCAGCAGGGCCAGGGCGGTCACCACCAGGGAGGTCAGCACCGCCCATTTGACGGTTGCCTTCTGAAAGTCGCCGATGTCACGGTCGACCATGCCGACCAGCAATAACGTCGACGCTACCAGCGGGCTCATCAAGTGCACGGGTTGACCGAGGATCGAGGCGCGGGCGATTTCCACGGGCGAGATGCCATAGGCTGCGGCGGCATTGGCCAGAATCGGCACCACCCCGAAGTAATAGGCGTCGTTGGACAGCACGAAGGTCAACGGCATGCTGGTCACCGCCACCACCAGGGGGAACAGGTGGCCCCAGGAAGGCGGAATCATGTCGACCAGCGACTGTGCCAAGGCGTCGACCATCTTGGTGCCGCTGAAGATGCCGGCGAACACGCCTGCTGCAAACACCAGCAGGACCACCGTCATGGCGTTGCCGGAGTGGGCGAGGATGCGCTCCTTCTGGATGTCCAGTTGTGGGTAGTTGATCATCAGCGCCAGCACGAAGCCGATCAGGAACAGCACCGCCGAGTGGGCCAGCCCCATGACCAGCGCCACCATCACGCCGATCACCAGCAGCAGGTTGACCCAGACCAGTTTCGGCCGCTTGTACGGTGTATCGCCCAGAATGGCTTCGATGTAGCACTCGCCGCCACCACTCTGCAGGTGCACGCTGCCGATGCGCTTGCGTTCGGCCCTGCCCAGCAGGTACGCGGTGAACACCACCCAAGCGGCGCCGCCCGCCATCGTCGGCAACAGCGGAATGAAATACTCGCTCGCATCGATACCCAACACGGCAATGGCACGGGTGGCGGGGCCGCCCCAGGGCGACATGCCGCTCATGATACCCAGCGCCAGCATGGCTACGGTGGCCAGGACCATCGGGTTCATGCCGATGCGCTTGTACAGCGGCAGCATGGCTGCGCAGGTGATCATGTAGGTGGTGGTGCCGTCGCCGTCCAGTGCCACGGTCAGCGACAACAGTGCGGTGCCGATGGCGATCTTCACCGGATCGCCGTTGACCTTCTTGAGGATCTTGCGGATCAGTGGATCGAACAGGCCGGAGTCGATCATCAGACCGAAGAACAGGATGGCGAACAGCAGCAGTGCAGCGGACGGTGCGACCACTTTCAGGCCATCGAGGATCATCTTGCCGGTGGTTCCGCCGAATCCGCCGATGATGGCGAACACGATCGGTACCACGGTCAGTGCGACGATGGGGGACAAGCGTTTGGACATGATCAGGTAGGTGAACACGACCACCATGGCTAAGCCTAACAGCGCCAGCATATGAGTTATCTCTTGTAGTTATTTGGGGAGTTGCGCTGATGCGAAAGCGGGTCACACAGGTTAGAGCGGGTGTGGCCTCAACCGGCCAATCGGTGTGTCGTTGGCACGTGGACAGTGCCTGAGAACAATCGGCGGGCCGTTCTCACGACCGAGGCTCGAACGGTACCGGCGTCGTGGCCGACGTAGGACAGGCTGACTTCGATTGCGCCGCTGGGGTGTTCGATCTTCACCGTGGTCAGGCGCTTCTGGTGGCGCTGGCCCAGCATCCGCTCCAGCACGGTCCCGTCGGTGACACAGGCGGTTGCCAATCCGATCGAGCCGGTAATGGCCAGCGCCTTGTGGCAATTATGCGGCATGAAGTAGCGCACTTGCAGCGTGCCGCCGGCCTGGGGCGGGGCTACCAGCACAGGCTTGGGAATGACCTTGTCGGTCACATCGCCCAGGCCCATCAACAGGCCCGCACGCAGGCGCAGGGTTTCCAGCTTGCGGAGAAAGTCCTTGTCGGCGTCGAGCTCTGCCGGGGTTTCATTGCCGGTCTTGCCCATCTGCGACGCTTCGACAAGCATCATCGGCATGGCCATGTCGATGCACGTTACTGGCACATCGCCCAACCAGTCGACAGTGGCACCGGTGGGAAACAGCTTGCCGGTCTTGCTTCCTGCAGCATCGAGAAAGGTCAGCCCTACGGGGGCGGCGGTGCCAGGTACGCCGTCGATCGCGGTATCGCCTTCATAGGTGACCTCGCCGTTGGGCGTGCACACATCGGCGCAGATGAACGTGCCGGTATTGAGATTGCGGATGCGCACCTGAGTCACCCCCGACTGTGCCTGGACCAGGCCTTGATCGATGGCGAACGGGCCGACCGCGCAGAGCATGTTGCCGCAGTTGGGCGCGGTGTCCACGCGTCGTTGCGAAACCATCACCTGGACGAACAGGTAGTCCACGTCCGCGTCCGGGTGATCGGAGCGAGACACGATGGCCACCTTGCTGGTCTGCGGGCTGCCGCCGCCAATGCCATCGATCTCCAGCTCATGTCCGGAGCCCATCGCATCCAGCAGCATCTCATCGCGCTCGGCGGATCTTGCCGGTAAATCTGAGGCCAGAAACACCGGCCCTTTGGAGGTCCCGCCACGCATCAGTACGCAAGGAATCAGTTGCATAAGTCACGACTCTGGTAATCAATGGACGTCATTGATGTATTGGAGTGAAGATTTACACAGCTTGAATTGCTAGATCCAATGCAAAGATCGTAGTGATTATTCCATCAAACGAAATAAAGAATTGACTGGAGCGTTCCAGTGTTGGAGAGTGAAATTCATGCAATATGAGCTGGTCGATATACGATCATTCGTGAAAATCGCCGAAGTGGGCAGCTTTCACGAGGCGGCGGATCAGCTGCACATTTCTCAGCCGGCACTGACTCGGCGTATCAAGAAGCTCGAAGAAGGTCTGGGTACATCTTTGCTCGACCGGACCACTCGCCGCGTCAGCCTGACCAGCGTCGGGCGCGACTTTCTGCCCAAGGCGCGGCGCCTGCTCGACGATTTCGAAGACTCCATCCTCAATATCAAGGAGTTGGCCGAGCGGCAGGTAGGGCAGGTGACGTTGGCGTGCATTCCCACGGCGGCGTTCTATTTCCTGCCGTCGGTCATTCGTATCTACAACCAGCAATACCCGCAGATTCGTATCAGGCTTCTGGACCTCAGTGCCAATGAGGGGCTGGAGGCGGTTCTGCGTGGCGAGGCGGATTTCGGGATCAACATGATGAGCGGCCAGCATCCGGACATCGAGTTCCATGCCCTGGTCAAGGAGCCGTTCGTGCTTGCCTGCCGACGCGATCATGAGCTGGCGAGTCGCAAGTCGGTGAAGTGGACCGAGCTGGCGGGCCATCAGTTGATCGGGGTGGGCAGGCTGAGCGGCAATCGCATGCTGCTCGACAACGCTTTGGCAGGTTTGCCCTGGCGCCTGAAATGGTTCTACGAAGTGCAGCATCTGTCCACGTCGCTGGGCTTGGTGGAGGCCGGCTTGGGTATTTCAGTGATGCCCAGCCTGGCCATGCCGGCCGGGGAGCATCCTACCCTGGTGAGCGTGCCGCTGATCGAGCCGGTCGTGGACCGAACCCTGGGCCTGGTCACGCGCCGGGGCAGCTCGCTGTCGCCCGCCGCCGAGAAATTCGTCGCGATCTTGCTGGAGCAGTGGCCGCAATAATCGCTTGACCTGAGGCGCAGGCGCCGCAGGTCGAACGATCATCGGCCAGTTGCCAGGGCGCTTAGCGCGGAACCGAATCCAGCCCGGTGGCACGTACCGCTTCCTGTGCAGTGGGTGAGGCCAGGTACTGGAGCAGTTGCTTGGCTTCGGCCGGATGCTGGGCGTTTTTCGGAATGCCGGCGGCGTAGCGAGTCACCGACTGCACGTCTTCCGGAATCTTGCCGACGAAGGTGATGCCGGGAATCGGCAGCAGTTCGGCGACTTGCTGGAAGCCCAGCTGGTAGTCGCCCTTGGCGACCACGGAAGCCACCGGAATGCGCTCGATCATCTTGCTCTTGGGCGCGAGTTGATCCTCGATGCCCAGTTTCTTGTACAGCTGTTTTTCGATGTAGACGCCACTGGCGCTGTCGGAGTAGGCCACTGACTTCGCCGCCAGCAGGGTCTGCTTGAGCTCGGCGTCGGTGCCGATGGCAGGTTTCGCTGCGCCGGCCTTGACCGCCAGGCCAATGCGCGAATCGGCAAGTTCGACGCGCGAGCTGGCGTCGACCTTGCCCTGCTTGATCAACTCATCCAGCGCGTAGCCCACCATGATCACGACGTCGGCGTGTTCTCCACGGTCCAGTCGATTGGGAATGGCTTCCTGGGCCTTGCCCATGGACGGCCCCAGAATGGTGTTCAGGGTGTTGCCAGTGTCTTTGGTGTAGCCAGGAGCCAGGCTTTTGTAGGCGGCGGTGAAGCCACCGGACGTCATCACGGTCAGCTCTTGGGCTTGGGCGAGAGGACTCAGCGCAAAGGCGGCCAGGGCCAGTGCGGGCAGGGTTTTGACGAACGATTTCATGGTGTCTCCAACGCTTTCGAGAGTGTTTGTAACCAGTTGTAACAGAGCATTCTCGGGCAAACCGGGCGTCAGGGTAATTGTTGATTTCGCATGAATCGATGCGCGAAAGCGATCAATGCGCTATTCGGCGTTCGAAGCCCGCCATTCAGGCAGGGAAAATTTCGGCGGTGCTGGTGGGTTCTGCCGTGCCCGGTCAGTGGCCTGCCGGGCACGAAAGTGAGATCTAGAACTGATACTTCACCAACAAACTCGCCGTGTCCTGGTCGGTGGTGAAAGAGCCGTCATCCTTGATGCCGTATTTGTCGGACCAGTAATCGTATTCCACACCCACATACAGATGCTTGGCTTCGTAGCCCAGGCTTTTGCCCAGGTCATACTTGATCTGCGGGTTGAAGTGCAGGTTGGCGTGGTAGTCGGACTGGTTGTTGCCATGGCCGCTCTTGTTGTTCACCACCCAGTCGATGAAACCGTCGATCAACAGGTTCGAATTGCCCAGCGGCAAGGTGTAGGACCAGGCCGGGGTGATCTGCCAGGCGCCGGAAGGCACGCGGTTGCCGTCGGGTTTGCGGTAGTAGAAATTCAGCTGGAAATAGTCGAAGCCTGGAATGTCCAGGTCGAAGCCCGGACCTATAAGGTAGGCATCCACGTCGTCATCGCCGAACTCGTAGGTGGTGGCGAGCAGCACGTCTTTCACCGGTCCGAATGAGAGGTCCTGGCCCAGCAACTTGCCAGCGCTGAAACGCGGGCTGAATTCGCCATAGAGGCTGTAATGGCCATTGCCGGATCGCGCGCCGTTGTACCAGCTGTTGTCGACGAAGGCGAACAGGTCGCCCCACGTCCAGGCGCTGGCGTGTTCGACGGTGACGGTTTGCTGTATCGCCGGATCGACTTTGTAATTCTTGCCGTACAGGTACGTCAGACTTTCTCCGTGCCACAGCAATGGCCCTTCAGCATGAGCACTGCCAGCGCCCAGCAGACCCAACATGCACAGTGATGCTCCCCAAGCGTTTTTCATGTTTTACCCATCAATCAATGTGGTGTTTATGGCGCACCGGCATTGGTCCGACAGATGTCGTGGACCGGGCGTCGAAGTTGTGGGCAGACAACCGAGTTGGCTTCCCGACCCCGTGCGGGGCGCGGGCTTGTTGCGCTGGCGTCTTGCTGGCCGAAACGGGCCGGACGACGCTTCTTGTTTCAGTCGCGATCGATCGCGAACGGTCCCCAGGCCTGACGCACGGGGACCATTTCCAGGCGATTGATGTTGATGTGGGCGGGCAGGGTGGCGACGTGGAAAATCTGTTCGGCGATATCTTCCGCCGTCAGTGGCGTGGTGCCCTGGTAGACCTGGCCGGCGGCCTGCTGGTCGCCCTGGGTGCGCACCAAGGTGAACTCGGTTTCGGCGATTCCGGGCGCCAGGTCGGTGACCCGTACACCGGTGCTCAGCAGGTCGCAGCGCAGGTTGTAGGAAAACTGTTTGACGAAGGCCTTGCTCGCGCCATAGACGTGGCTGCCGGGGTAGGGGCACTCACCGGCGATCGAGCCGATGTTGATGATGCTGGCCCCGGCGCCGGTTTCCAGCAGTGCTGGCAGCACCGAGTGGGTCACGTTGACCAGACCGGTCACGTTGGTGTCGATCATGGTGTGCCAGTCAGCCAGGTTGGCCTGTTGCGCCGGTACCGGGGCCAGGGCCAGGCCGGCGTTGTTGATCAGTGCAGTCACGCGCTGGAAGGCCGGGGGCAAACCGGCGACGACGGCCGCGACCGCTGCGGCATCGCGCACATCCAGCGCAGCAACATGCACTGGCACCTGCGCGCCCAGTTCATCCAGCAGGGCATGCAGGCGCTCCAGGCGCCGCCCGGTGAGGATCAGCGACCAGCCGGCCTGGGCAAAACGACGGGCCGTGGCCCGCCCGAAACCGGACGTCGCACCGGTGATGAAAACAGTACCGCTCATGTGGAAACCTCGACAGCTTAAAAATCGACAGTTCAAAAATCGCTCAGCGTCGCTCTTCGCGAACATAGGGTTCACCCAGCGCGCCCGGCTGGCTGGCACCTGCGCGCTTGCTGGCAGCGACCCAGACCATGACCGCCAGGGTCACGGCGTAGGGCGTCATCAGCATGAAATACTGCGGCAGTTGCACACCGGCGGCGGCCAGTTGCGGAATCAGTGCCTCGATGCCGCCGAACAGCAGGGCACCGGCGAAGGCGCGCCAGGGTGACCAGCGCGCGAAGATCACCAGGGCAATGGCGATCCATCCACGGCCGCCGGTCATGTCGGCGATCCACATCTTGGTGCTGAGCACGGCAATGAATCCGCCCGCCAGCCCCATCAGTGCGCTGCCGGC
>NZ_DJUS01000066.1:3544-11918 GCF_002438365.1 Pseudomonas sp. UBA6276 | reverse complement strand
CGCGTCCGGCCTTGACGCGGTTTTTCAGATACACCGCACGCCCCGCCGACGCGGCTCGCGCCGCTGCTACAGAAACACCGCGATCCCTGTAGCAGCGGCGCAAGCCGCGTCCGGCTTCAACGCGGTCCTCCAGATGCACCGCATGCACCGCCGACGCGGCTCGCGCCGCTGCTACAGGAACACGCCAAGGCTGTGCTGTCGCCGCGTCTACAGCGGATGGTAAAGGCGTATCAAAAACTGGGTAAACGAAGGCTCCAGCACGCGATTGCCATGGCCGCTCAGATGGTCGGCATCGGCGAACAGCGGCTGCGCGTCCGTGTCATACGCCGAGCAGGTCGCGCCTGGGCAAAGAATCGGCAACGGGTCCCAGATTTTCAACGCCGGGTATTCACGGGCCAACACCGTCAGCAAATGCATCTGTGGCGCACGCAGCTGCAATACCCGATCACGCCCCACCGTCAATCCAGGTGCGCACACAGGATTCATGCGGTTGAACACATCGGAGCAACGGTTTGCCGGTGCCTTGAACACCGGCGCCGGCGCGTCGATCAGCACGGTCAGTCCAGCCGCCTGCAGAGGGGTGAGCACGACGTCGGCGGCAGCCCGAGCCTCTTGTGTCTTTTGCGCGGTGTGCTCGCCGAGCGCCTGGGCAAAGACCGCCTTCTCATCCCCCTGCCAATCGCGCCCCGCCAGTTCCGGCATGCGCAATGACGCCAGAAACACCACATCCCCAGGTTTTGCACGCGCCTGAATATCGGCCAGGGCGGCGTCTCGCCAGGCCCTGCAGGCGGGCGGATCGGCCGCCAGCAGACTCACCACCGCGCAGCCACCGCGTTCGTATTCCACCACCTCGATGCCCAAGCGCAGCGAGACGATATTCAACATCGTGCGGTAGGCAGCCGTGTGCGAGTCGCCCAGCACGAACAATTGGCGGCCCTGCAGTGCAGGGTCCTCGATCGGTTCGATGGGTTCGCGGGGGTAGTGCTTGTAGGCGTGCCAGGTGTAGCTGTCGGCAACGCGGCTCAACGACAAGTGCTCAGTGTTGTTCGCCACCCAGATGCCCAGCCCGGTACTCATACCGACCACGCCCAGAATGCTTGCCACGGTAAGCCCAGGGCGCTGGCGCAATGACGGTAGGCCACGGCGCAGGGGGCGTTCGACCCCGTGATAGGACGCTGCCGCCAGACCCAGCACCAAGGGTGCATAGATCCATTGCACCGCCACGGACTCCAGGCCCTCTGTCCAGCGCAGGAATACCGCCACGGGCCAGTGCCACAGGTACAGCGAGTACGACAGGCGACCCAGATAGGTCGACAACGAACACGCCAATAGACGGTGCAGCGGCGATCCGCTGCCGTACGGCCGGTGTACTACACCTGCAATCAGCAACAGCGTACCTGCTACGGTGAGCAGCGCCCAAGGGAAGGGAAACTGGCGGGCGTCGGCCAGCACGAACCCTGCTGCGACCATTGCCAGCCCCACGCCAAGCATCAATGCGGCGACTGCTGCTCGTTGAGGTGCCCGCTCACCTTGGCCAATTAGCTGAAACAACAAGGCCCCGGCTGCCAGCTCCCAGAACCGGCCAGGCAAAAGGTAAAACGCCGTCAGCGGTTCACTGCGGGTCTGTGTCATGCACACCGCCAGGGAAGCCGCTGCCAGTGCGGCCAGCAGGTAGCGTGCTGCTACGCTGCGCTCTCGGTAGCGGAGCCAGAGCAGAAACACACCCGGGAACACCAGGTAGAACTGTTCTTCCACCCCAAGCGACCACGTGTGCAGGTAAGGATTGAATTCCGCGCGGGGCGAGAAATAGGTATCGCTCTGCCAGGCCAGCACCAAGTTGCTCAAGCCCAGAAAGGCTGCGAGACCGGTTTCCTCGTTCTGGTTGCTGAGCCATACGGGCGGTACGAGCATCGCCGAGAGCAGCACGCACGCCAGCAGCATCAACAGCAATGCCGGCACGATGCGTAACAGGCGGCGGCGGTAGAAGTCCAGCAGGAGGGTCGTCAGTGGCCAGTCCACGCGTTCACTCAGCGAGCGGCTGATCACGTAGCCCGAAATCACGAAGAACATGTCTACACCGGTAAAGCCCCCCGGCAAGAAGCCGAGGAACTCGATGTGGAAGATGATGACAGCGAGCACGGCGATGGCGCGCAGGCCATCGATGCCGGGCAGGTAAGCACCGCCAGATCGAAGATCCGCGCGGTGCAAGTGGGTGGATGACATATTCACGCCCTTTTTGTTTTTGGTAGGGCGGCGACGTTAGAACACTTATCCACGCAGAGAAATATTACGTGCTTACCGGATGTTTCAGTCCCGCTTGCAGGGCTTTAAGCGGCGTTCCTCGTGTTGCGGTGCGCGTGGATGTAGGCCTGCGCGTTGCTCTGTGTGGCAGAGATGCGATCCATTGCCTTGCCCATTTTTCGCGCCAGATCACCTAACGTGATCGAGTCGATGCGTTGTCCGGGATCCGTTTGATCGGTCCCGTAGTAATTCGCAACTTCAACTGTTCGCTCATACAGCTCGCGCATCAATTTAGGCGCATCGTCATCCAGTCGTTGCACCTTGTCCAGATTCTTGCCATCCAGGACTTGAGAGGCTTCATAACCTGCCTTGGCGGCATCCACGCCGATCTTGACGGCAATGCCCGCAGGGCCAGCCAATTTGCTGCCTACTTGCTTGGTAAGCTCAAGTCCCAGGTTGACCGCGTTCTTCTTGGAGTCTGGATAGAACCCGCGAAGCTTGTAGGCGAATTTCCCCGCCAGGGATTCCTTACGGTAGATACCTTCATGCTTGACGGAGTGAGGGTTCAACGACCCCGTGCGCAGTTGCAGCTGTGGCTTGACTCCGCTCTTTTCCATGGCTTTGTCCGTTGCGATGCTGACTCCTTTGCCGACGACTCCCCCGATCACGGCGCCCGCTACCGCACCAACCGGGCCGCCTGTCATCAGACCGGTAGCGGCGCCTACGAGCATGCCGGTGCCCGACGATGACACATTCGACAACACGATCGCGCCCATTCGATGACCGAAAGCCAAGGCCAAATCCCCTTTGTCGTCCATGTTGTGCAGCGACTCGTCAGCGGCTCCGGTGTTTATTTTGGTCAACGCTAACATGCTCATCAGCAACTCGAATTTGCGTTTCATCGCCCGGTCCGCCAGCAACTTTTGTTCGGTGTGTTGCTGCCGCTGCGCGGCGGCGTCGCGCCTGCTGCCTTTGCGGCTCAGACCTACGTTCAGGGCGCCACCCATTTGCACCACGCCGAGCAGGAAATCATCCACCAGTGATGGTTTCTTGGGTTTGCCGGTGGAAGGCTCATCCCCGTTTGTGCCGTGATGATCGACCTTGTTGATCGGGTCGTTGCCCACCATGCAGTACAGGTTCAGGCCGTCGATATCTCCGCTCGGATCAGGGTTGATCCAGCGTTGCAGCCATGGTGCGTAGTATCGCGACCCGTAGTAGTACAGCCCGCTGGCATCTCGTTCCTTGCCCGAATAGCGAATGATCTTGTATTTGGCTTCCAGTGCGTTTCTGCCGGCTCGACAGGCAGTCCCACCGAATGGGTAGTACTCCTCACGGCTGAGGAGTCGTGCCTGGGCATCGACTTCCAGTGACGCGCTGCCCAGATGGTTGTCGAGGCGGTAGCGCAATTGGTCGTTGGCCAATGCCGAAGGTCTGCCTGCCTCCCAATGGAGCATCCGCACATTGCCGTGGCCGGCTTGAGTGATGACTACATGCAGCTCTTCGCCGCTGCGGCTGTCGGTTCGAATCTCCAGCCCTGGCAGGTAGCGCACTTGGGCTGAGTGCGTGACGCTTTTGACCTGGGCGCTGGTCAACTTGCGCACGCGTTGGCCATCGCTGCCGTAGATGTACCTCTCGCAATCGTCCAGGCCGTCGTTGCGTACTACCGAGGTGACCTTGTGCAACTGGCTGTAGCTGTCCCACACCAGCTGCTGCCCGGGTTCAAGCTGTTGAAGGTTGCCATTGAAGTCGAAGCCAGCAATGACTTGAGCTTCATCCGGTATCACACCGTCGCGTTCCGGCAATACGCGGTTGCTGAACCTCGCCACAGCCATGTTTCGAGTCCAGTTGCGGTGACCGTTCACGTGACGCAGCTGTGTCAGGTTGCCAGCTTCGTCGTAGGCGAACGTCTGTGTATAGTTGCGCAAAAGGCTGGGGTCGTCGCTCAGCGGCTGCAACTCAGGCAATTGGGGGCTTTGTGCCGTGGCATTGGCGGACTCGCGTCCAGTGGCGGCAATCAATTGGCCTAAAGAGTCATAGGTGAAGCGACTGACCGGTTCGGTGCGCTGGTTGGCGAAGTGACGCACTGCCTGCGAAGCATCGGTGATGGCCAGAACGCTGCCAGCCGGATCGTGCTCATAGCGTAGGTCCTGCAAGCGTTCGCCAGAGGCGCGGCTCGAACACAACCGAGTCAAACGTTGGGTACGGTCACAGTATTCATGCCGAGTCTCGATGCCGTTCCCGTAGGTCTGTGACACGAGTTGGGCGTGGGCATTGTAGTGGATCGCGTTCGCCAGATCGTGTACCACGCCGGCAGCTGTTTGAAGCTGGCTACTGCGGTCGAGTCCTGAAAGGTCGTAACGGTGATCATGCCGATTGCCCTTCGCATCGGTCATACGCAATACCGCACCCACGGCGTCGAAACACGTAGCCGTCGTATAGACGCAGTCTGGCTCCAGCAGGGCATCCCGCGCCGATTCAGATTCAGGCCAGTCCGGTGGCAGGGTACTGAGCAGCATGCGCCGACGCTGCACAGTCAATTGACCATGCTGAGTATAAGCGTCGAAGTGAAGGGTTCCGCTTTCGTCATCGTGGCGACTGATCGCACCGCAGAGGTTTGCGGCTGCGTGGGCCTGGTCGATCGGCCAATAGCTCAGACGCTGAACGGTGCGGGCAGCGCCCAGGGCGTCGGTGACGATGGTCGCCGATAGCCTGGAAAAGTGATCGTACGAAGTATGGGTGTGGGTGCGGTTGCTGTTCCAGGAATCGCTGACGCGACGTTGCCCGTCAGACATAATGACCTTCCAGCCGGCGTCCACGCTGCGCTGTTGCAATGGCATGCCGGAAAGACTGAATACCGTCTGCTGATTGGGCGTTTCACTCCGGGCATTCTGGAAGTGCGCAAACTGGCGAGGATCCCACTGGGCTACGGGGCGGGCTGCTGCGTCGTACCAGTGCGCGTGGACACGCGGCTGAGCGATGGCTCCGGGCTCGCGGCGACAGTAGCCGACGGTACGCAGCACCAGGCCACGCGGATCAGTGACCATCAGACCCGGTGTGCGAGCATGGATCTTGATTTGTTCATTGAAGCTTTGGAGGAGCGACATGCTGTCCTGCCTGTGATCGGATAGATTTTCCTGTTTATGTCCGATTAGGCGGATGGCAGCCATGGGTGCAGGTAGTAGGGCGGCGGTTGACAGTTTTGCAGCAGGGCGACGGGATGTGGTGACTGTGCCGGCCCCGTCGCGGGTAGAACCCGCTCCCACGGTCAACCTGAGGTGCACACAGATTCATTTTGGGAGCGGGTTCTCTCAAAGGGGATCTGAGGTGCACACGGATTCACAGTGCACCCGGGCTGTGGGAGCGGGTTCTACCCGCGATGGGGCCAGCGCAGGCACTCGATCACTCGTGCACAGCCACACCCTTGAGATAGGCCGCAGGCTCCGCCCCCAGGTTGCTCAGCAGGCGCTCGCTGTACCAGTCGATGAAGTTCACCACGCCGAACTCGTAGGTTTTCGAGTACGGGCCTGGCTGGTAGGCGGTGGAGTTGATGCCGCGTTGGTTTTCCTCGGCCAGGCGCCGGTCCTGGTCGTTGGTGGCGTCCCACACCTGGCGCATGCGGGCGACGTCGTAGTCCACGCCTTCCACGGCATCCTTGTGCACCAGCCACTTGGTGATGACCAGGGTTTCCTGGGCGCTGATCGGCCACACCGTGAAGACGATGATGTGGTCACCCATGCAGTGGTTCCAGGAATGCGGCAGGTGCAGGATGCGCATCGAGCCCAGGTCAGGGTTCTTGATGCGGCCCATCAGTTTCTTGCAGCCGACCTGGCCATCCATCGTCATCGACAGCGTGCCCTTGAGCAGCGGCATGCGCACGATGCGATTGCGCAGGCCATGGCTGGCGTGGGCGTAGGGGATCTTCTCGGCATCCCAGGCAGCGGCTGAAGCAGCCACGTGGTCCTTGAAGGCCTGGTCGGCGCGTGGATCGGTGACGTCGTCCCATTCCAGCAGGGTCTTGAGCAATTCGGGGTGGGAGCCGCCGCAGTGATAGCACTCGCGGTTGTTCTCCAGCACCAGTTTCCAGTTGGCCTTTTCCAGCAGATCGGTCTGCACCGCGACCTTGGTGTTTTCCATGTCGTACGGTTCCATGTAATGGTTCAGCGTACTGAGGAAGTTATCGATCGCGGGCGGGTTCTCGGCCAGACTGATGAAGATGTAGCCGCCGGACGTCTTCACGTGCACGGGCTTGAGGCCGTACTGCTTCATGTCGAAGTCGGCGCCCATCTCGGTGCCGGCGAACAGCAGGCGACCGTCGAGTTCGTAGGTCCATTGATGGTAGTGGCAGACCAGTTTGGCCACCTTGCCCTTTTCCTTGGTGCACAGCCGCGAACCGCGATGGCGGCAGACGTTGTGAAAGGCATGCACCACCCCTTCGGCACCACGCACCAGGATGATCGGATTGCTGCCAATCTGTAGGGTGAGGTAGTTGCCCTTGGCCGGGATCTCGCACGTCATGCCGGCGATCAACCATTCCTTGTTGAAGATCTCCTGCATGTCGATCTGGAACAGGCGCTCGTCGTTGTAGAACGGCTGTGGCAGCGAGAAGGTACGCTCGCGCTCCTGCAGCATCTGGGCGGTGGCCTTGCGTGCGGGTTCCAGTGGATCGCCCAGGCTCAGGGTAGTGGTGGCATCCATCGTGTTGATCCTCATGGCCATGCAGTGTGGCCGCGAAAAAAGTGGCGGTTACGGTTGTCGACGCAAGGCGGCTGAAACTGCGTTCAGATGCGGTGGAGTGTGCGACTCGGCGCGTTGGCAACCTTATCCATGGGCGACATGGCCAAATCCATTCCCGACGCTGCAGGCTAGGCCGCATGGGCCTGGTCGCCATAAGCATGTGGATGTCGCGGATGGGAATGTGGCAGGGGCAGTGCGCACGCAGAATCGCTGCACGCACCGTCGGTAATCGACCTTGGAGAACAGCATGTCCAACCCCTTCCTGATGCCCGTCAATACCCAGACCTGGGCCAATGGGCGCCACATCGTTCGTTGCGTCAAGGTGATCCAGGAAACCTGGGACGTGCGCACCTTCTGCTTCATGGCCGACCAACCCATTCTGTTCTTTTTCAAGCCGGGCCAGTTCGTGACCCTGGAGCTGGAAATCGAAGGCGAGCCGGTGATGCGCTCGTACACGATTTCCAGCGCGCCGTCGGTGCCGTACAGCTTTTCCATCACCATCAAGCGGGTGCCGGGCGGGCGGGTGTCGAACTGGTTGCACGACACCCTGCACGAAGGCCAGGAGCTGGCGGTGCACGGGCCGGTTGGGTTGTTCAACGCGATCGATTTTCCAGCGCCGAAGATCCTCTACCTCAGCGGCGGGGTGGGTATCACGCCGGTGATGTCGATGGCGCGCTGGTTCTACGACACCAACGCCAACGTCGACATGGTCTTCGTGCACAGCGCGCGCTCGCCCAAGGACATCATCTACCACCGCGAGCTGGAGCACATGGCCTCGCGGGTCGACAATTTCAGCCTGCACATCATCTGCGAGAAGCACGGGCTGGGCGAACCATGGTCGGGCTATCGTGGCTACCTGAACCACAAGCTGCTGGAACTGATCGCGCCCGACTTCATGGAGCGCGAGGTGTATTGCTGCGGGCCGACCCCGTACATGAACGCGGTCAAACGCTTGCTGGAAGCCGCCGGTTTCGACATGACCCGCTACCACGAGGAATCGTTCGGCGCCACGCCCCCGGAGGCGCGCGCCGACGCCGTGGAACAGGCCGAGCAGGCAGCCGATGCGCCGGAGGTGGATGTGTCGGAGCTGCATCAGGTGGAATTCACCGCCACCGGCAAGAGCATTCGTGTAGCACCCGGAGAGACCGTGCATGCGGCAGCGTCCAAGCTGGGGCTGATGATCCCCAAGGCGTGCGGCATGGGCATCTGCGGCACCTGCAAGGTATTGAAGCTGGGTGGGGAAGTGGAGATGGAGCACAACGGCGGCATCACCGAGGATGACGAAGCCGATGGCTACATCCTGTCCTGCTGCAGCGTGCCCAAGGGGGATGTGCGGATCGAGTTCTGAGCCGAGCTCTGCGGTGTACCTGAACCACCGCGTTGAGGCCGGACGCGGCTT
>NZ_DJUS01000066.1:0-3529 GCF_002438365.1 Pseudomonas sp. UBA6276 | reverse complement strand
GCGGTGCTTCTGTAGCAGCGGCGCAAGCCGCGTCGGCGGTGCACGCGGTGCACCTGGAAAACCGTGTCGAGGCCGGACGCGGCTTGCACCGCTGCTACAGGGGATCGCCGTGTTTCTGTAGCAGCGGCGCGAGCCGCGTCCAGGCGCCCGGGGGTTACACCTTGAAGCGTGCCACCATCGCGTTCAGGTCCACCGCCAGGCGCGCCAGCTCGCCGCTGGCGGCCGTGGTCTGCGCCGACCCTGCGGCGGTCTGCACCGACAGGTCGCGAATGTTCACCAGGTTGCGATCCACCTCGCGTGCCACCTGCGCCTGTTCTTCGGCGGCGCTGGCGATCACCAGGTTGCGCTCGTTGATCTGCACGATGGCGCCATTGATCGTCTCCAGCGCCATGCCGGCGCCCTTGGCGATGTTGAGGGTCGACTCGGCGCGTTCGGTGCTGTTGCGCATCGAATCAACCGCCTGTTCTGTGCCGCCCTGGATGCTGCCGATCATGCGTTCGATTTCGCTGGTCGACTGCTGTGTGCGATGGGCCAAGGCACGGACCTCATCGGCCACCACGGCAAAACCGCGGCCGGCCTCACCAGCGCGGGCCGCCTCGATGGCAGCGTTGAGCGCCAGCAGGTTGGTCTGGTCAGCCAGGCCACGAATCACGTCCAGCACCTTGCCGATATCCCGCGACTCGGCGGCCAGATGGCCGATCAGATCGGCCGTGCTCTGCACGTCGCCACTCATGCGCTCGATGGCGCTGACCGTTTCCATGACCAGATCGCGACCATCGCTGGCCGACGTCGTGGCGTCCCTGGAAGCCTCGGAAGTGCTCACGGCATTGCGAGCCACCTCTTCCACCGCACTGGTCATCTCGTTGACCGCCGTGGCGGCCTGTTCGATCTCGTTGTTCTGCTGAGTCAAACCGCGCGCGCCTTCGTCAGTCACGCTGTTGAGCTCCTCGGCGGCAGAGGCCAGTTGCGTCGCCGAACCGGAAATGCGCTGCAGGGTGTCACGCAGCTTGCCCTGCATCTTCTGCATGGCCAGCAACAGGCGCGCGGCTTCGTCGCGTCCCTCTGCGCGGATCGGCTGGGTCAGATTGCCCTCGGCGATGGCCTCGGCCGCGACCAGCGCCTGGTCGATCGGCTTGACGATGCTGCGGGTCAGCAGCCAGGCGAACAGGAACGTCAGCAGCGTGGCCACGA
This sequence comes from Pseudomonas sp. UBA6276, assembly GCF_002438365.1. Classification (NCBI taxonomy): domain Bacteria; kingdom Pseudomonadati; phylum Pseudomonadota; class Gammaproteobacteria; order Pseudomonadales; family Pseudomonadaceae; genus Pseudomonas; species Pseudomonas sp. UBA6276. Next base: position 2,338 of record NZ_DJUS01000066.1, on the reverse strand, counting down.
TCAGCATGCCCACCACCCAGCTTAACGCCGAGCGGTATTCGTCATCGGCTTGCAGGTTGATCTCGCGAGTCTGCGCGTTGTTGATCTTGACCAGCTTATCAAGCGCGGTATTGACCTGTTCCGAGTTGCTCAACATGTCGCTGTTGAGCAGCGCGCGCAGTTCATCCACCTGGCCGCTGGCGGAAAAGCCCTTCATGCGCGTCTCGAGCTGACGATACTGGCCGAGCAGGCGAGTGTAGTCGTCGTACGCAGCCTGTTCCTCTGCACTGGAGATCATTTTCTCGTAGCGGGCCTGGGCCTGGTTGATCTGTTGGTTGCGCTGCTCGAACAACTGCACGGTCTTCTGCTGGGTATCGGCTTCGCGATTCAACAGCAGGCGGTACGACAGCACGCGCAGGCGCAGGGTCAGCTGGGTCAGGTCGTTGAGGCTGCTGATGCTGGGGACGGTATTGTTCTCGATATTCTGGCCGGCGGCACGGATATGACTCATCTGGTTCAGGGAAAACACCCCCAGCACGATCATCAGCAGACCAATGAGGGAGAAGCCGAGCAGAGCACGCGGAGCAATGTTCATGTTGCGTAGAGACATGTAGGGACACCGAAGGGTAGGGCGCGGTCCGTGCGACACAGAAAGGAGCATCGCTGCTTATCGGTCGAACGTGAAAAGTCTTGAGGGGCTGGCCTCATTGCAAATGGCCAGACCCCTGAAGACCGATGAACGGAGCGAACCGAATGACGATCGGTAGGTCCATCGAGGTCCTATCAAAGCTGGCCCGAGCGAGATTTTTTCTTTATCGTTCGCGCCCCTGAAAAAGTGTTGGAAATAGCTAATGTTGGAAGCGTCTCTGAATCAATTGGAAAACCTGGTAAACGAGCTGGTGCAACACAACCGGGAACTGGCTGAACGCAATGCCCAACTGGCCGGCGAGCTGGCTCAGGCCAAGGATGACAACGACACGTTGCAACTCAGCCTGCTGGAACATGAAGAGAAGCAGGGCGCGACCACTGCGCGCATTCAGGCCCTGGTCGAGCGCGCTGCCGCGGCAGCGGTATGAACCTTGACGACGGGGTCGAGGTCTTCTCGATTCTGGGCAACGAATATTCAGTGAAAGCGCCGCCCGGCGAACAGCAGGCGCTGCGTCAGGCGTTCGGCATGCTCGAACGCACCTTGGCACAGACCAAACGCAGTCACCCGACACTGGTCGGCGACCGCTTGCTGGTACTGGCCGCGTTGAACCTGTGCCAGCGCCAGGTCGAACTGAGCCAGGGCCATGCCCAGGCCATGGACCAGTGCAAAAGCCGGATCGATGCCCTGGTCAGCCGTTGCAGCGACACTGGAAACTGATCCAACCGGGCAGCAGGGCGGTCACCCACAGAGGTCCGCCGCCCACCCCTGGCGGGTGGCGTGTTGCCCTGCGCTCTGCGAAAATCCCTCCACTTTTCTGCCGGATGTTGACATGACTGCCCTCAAGAACGACCGCTTCCTGCGTGCCCTGCTCAAGCAACCCGTCGACGTCACCCCGGTGTGGATGATGCGCCAGGCCGGTCGCTACCTGCCCGAGTACCGCGCCAGCCGTGCCAAGGCCGGTGACTTCATGAGCCTGTGCAAGAACCCGTCGTTCGCCTGCGAAGTCACGATGCAGCCACTTGAGCGTTACCCGCTCGACGCCGCCATCCTGTTCTCCGACATCCTTACCATCCCCGATGCCATGGGCCAGGGTCTGTATTTCGAAACCGGCGAAGGCCCGCGCTTCAAGAAAGTCGTCAGCACCCTGGCCGACATCGAAGCGCTGCCGATCCCCGACGCGCAGCAGGATCTGGGCTACGTCATGGACGCGGTCAGCACCATCCGCCGCGAACTCAACGGCCGGGTGCCGCTGATCGGCTTCTCCGGCAGCCCCTGGACCCTGGCCACCTATATGGTCGAAGGCGGCTCGTCCAAGGACTTCCGCAAGACCAAGGCAATGCTCTACGACCAGCCCCAGGCCATGCACCTGCTGCTGGACAAGCTTGCGCAGTCGGTCACCAGCTACCTCAACGGCCAGATCCTGGCGGGCGCCCAGGCGGTGCAGATCTTCGATACCTGGGGCGGCAACCTGTCCGCCGCGGCGTACCAGGAATTCTCCCTGGCCTACATGCGCAAGATCGTCAGCGGCCTGATCCGCGAGCACGAAGGGCGCAAGGTGCCGGTCATTCTGTTCACCAAGAACGGCGGCCTGTGGCTGGAAAGCATTGCCGACGCCGGCGCCGACGCGTTGGGTCTGGACTGGACCTGCGACATCGGCGAAGCCCGCCGCCGCGTGGGTCACAAGGTCGCGCTGCAGGGCAACATGGACCC
>NZ_DJUS01000174.1:256-11075 GCF_002438365.1 Pseudomonas sp. UBA6276 | reverse complement strand
CGGCCGCCGGTCATGTCGGCGATCCACATCTTGGTGCTGAGCACGGCAATGAATCCGCCCGCCAGCCCCATCAGTGCGCTGCCGGCCAGAATCGCGGCGAGCCGATAGCGCAGCACCGGCAGGCCGGCGGCATCGGCGGCCTGGGGGTTCTCGCCCACGGCGCGCAGTTTCAGCCCGCTGCGGGTGCGGTTGAGAAACCAGACCACGGCAAAAAAGATCACCACGGTGAGGAACACCATCGGGTTCTGCCTGAACAGGCCTCCCACCACCGGCAACTCGCTCAGCGGCCACAGCTCGACGGCCGTAAGTCCGCTGACCGGGCGATTGGTCCAGCCCAGCAGGGTGCCCAGCAAGCCGGTCAGGCCCTGACAGAAAAACACCAGGGCCAGCCCGGCAATGACCTGATTGATGCGCAGCACCAGCCCCATCAGCGCGAACAGCAGCGAGACCACGCTGGCGGCCGCCATGGCCGCGAGCAGGGACAGCCCCGGCAGGCCCAGCGCCAGTTGCATGCCGATCCCGGCCAGGGCGCCCACCAGCATCATGCCTTCGGCACCCAGCGCCAGCACGCCGGCACGCTCGATGATGATCAACCCCAGTGCGGCGAGGGCGAAGGGCACGGCGAATTCGGGAACGCTGCTCAGCCAGTAAGTCACCAGATCCATCACTGTTCTCCCGCCTGGATGCGCCGCAAACGGTGCCGTATGAAGAAGTCCGAAGAGGCCACGCAGATCACCAGGATGGCCTGGATCAACTGCACCATCGAAAAGGGGATCTGGTAGAACACCTGCAGGCTGCGCCCGGCGACGAACAGCATCGCCACCAGCAAGGCGACGATGGCGGCAGCGAACGGGTTGTTGCGCGCCAGAAACGCGATGAGAATTCCCGAGAAACCGTAGCCTTGGTAGAACGACTGGGTCAGTCGACCTTCCTGGCCTGCGCTGACGATGAAGCCCGCGACACCGGCCAGGGCACCCGACAGCAGCACGGTGCCGAGGATCATCCGCCGTACCGGCACCCCGACGGCGCTGGCCACGCGCGGGTTGGCATCGACGAAGCGCAGGTACAGGCCGGCGCGCGATACGCTGATGAACCACACGGCCAGGGCCATGATGACCACGGCGATGACGATCGCCACGTTGTAGCCGGCGAACAGGTCGGGCAGCCGTTCGAACGGGCGGAAGGCGGGCGAGTAGGGGAAGTTGTCCCGTGGGTCTTTCCAGCTGCCGTAGAGCAGGTGCAGCAGGAAGTTGGCGGCGATGTAGTTGAGCATCAAGGTCGAAATCACTTCGTTGACCTTCAGGCGCAATTTGAGCAGGACCGGTGCCAGGGTCCAGAGCATCGCGCAGACGATGGCCGAGGCCATCATCAACGGCAGGCGCAGGGCCTCGGGGCCGATCTTGAAGATCGAGATGGCCGCCGCGCCGATCCCGCCCCAGATCATCTGGCCTTCCAGGCCCAGGTTCCAGAAGCGTGCGCGAAACGCCAGGCAGCCGGCCATGCCGACCAGAATCATCGGCGCCGCCTGGAACAGCACGCCCTTGAAGTTGCCGGCATCGAGCAGCGTCTGGCCGACGAACTCTTCCAGCAGTTGGTCGGCCGGCACGCCCGCCGCCACCAGAATGGCCGTGCTCAGGGCCAGGCCGACGAGCACCGCCAGGCCGATCACCAGCGCCTGGCCACCCCAGCCCATCTGCTGGCGCAGCTCCAGGGTGTAGCGTCGGCCGAGCAGAGGTTGGCGTGGGGTCTTGAGCAGGGGTTGGGAGAGTTCAGTCATGGCTCACCATCGCTTTGCCAATGGCCTGGCGGTCGGCCGGGCAGTCGAATTCGGCGACGATGCGGCCGCCATTCATCACGCCGATGCGATCGGCCAGGGCCAGCACTTCGTCCAGGTCTTCACTGATCACCAGTACCGCCGCCCCGGCATCGCGCGCGGCCCGCAGGCGTGCGTGCACCGCCTGGGTGGCGCGCACGTCCAGGCCTCGGCTGGGGCTGTGCACCAGAATCAGCTGTGGATTGCGGCTGAATTCCCGTGCGATCACCAGCTTCTGTGCATTGCCGCCGGACAGCAGTGCAGCTTTCTGCTGCAGCGAGCGCACACCCTGGACATCGAAATCGGCCACCGCCTGGGCGGCGTCTTCCAGCAACCGTTGGCCGCGCAGGCGCAGGAAAGAGCCGTAACGGCCATCGTGCAACTGGCCGATGGCGAAGTTCTCGGCCACCGACAGCGAGCCGGCCAGCGCCGCCCCATATCGATCGGCGGGGATGGCGGCGATACGCAAGGTTCGGCGTTGTTGGGCGCTGGCCTTGCGCAGGTCGCCGAAGGACGCCAAGTGGATATCGCCTTCGGTCGGTTGTTCAAGGCCCATCAGGGCATTGGCCAATTCGCCCTGGCCGTTGCCACCGACCCCGGCGATGCCATAGATCTGTCCGGCGTGGAGTATCATATCCACGCCCTTCAGCCCGCCGGTGCCGGCCACGCTGGTGAGATTGCTGACCCGCAGCAACGCTTCGCCCGGCGTTGCCGGTAGGGTCGGGCTGAGCGCTGCCGATTCGCCGACGGTGAGGCGCACCAGCTCCTCGACGCTGACGCCCTGCGGGTCGAGGGTTTTGATCGTGCGGCCGCCGCGCATGACCGTCACCCGGTCGGCGTAGCGTTTCACATCGGCCATCTTGTGGGTGACCAGCACCACCGCAGCACCTTGGCGGGCGAAGGACTGCACCGTGCTCAGCAGGCGCTCGGCTTCCTGGTCGGTGAGCACCGCAGTGGGCTCATCGAGAATCAGGATCCGCGCGCCCGCCAGCAGCACCTTGAGAATTTCCACGCGCTGCTGCTCGGCCACCGACAGGGTTTCCACCACTTGGCGCGGATCGAGGACAAAGCCTAGTTCCTCGGCCTTGCGGGCGATGGTCTGCTCAAGCGCGGCCAGCCGCCTGCGGTAGCTGCCTTCTCCCGGTTGCTCGGGCAGGCCGAGCAGGATGTTCTGCGCCACGGTGAAGGGGCGCACCAGCTTGAAATGCTGGTGAACCATGCCGATGCGATAGCGGCTGGCATCCTTGGGGCTGTGCAGGCGCACGCTGTTGTCGTCGATCAGCACGCTGCCGGTTTCCGGTGCGTACAGGCCGGCGGCAATGTTCATCAGCGACGACTTGCCAGCGCCGTTCTCGCCGAGCAGGGCATGCACCTCGCCCCAGCGGGCGCTGAAGTCAGCTTCGCTCAGCGCCTTGAAGCCGTCGAACGACTTGCTGATACCGGTGAGTTGGAGCGCGTTGGCCTGGCTCATTTCTGGGTCATCACGCCTTTGACGAACCAGTCCATTTTCCACAGATCCGGATCGCTCATGACCTGGCCTGGGGCGAGCCGCTGCTGGCCATCACGGTCAGCCATGGGCCCGGTATAGAGCGTCTTGGTGCCGGCTAGCAGCTCGGCCCGCGCCGCGTCGATCCTGGCTCGGCTCTCGGGGCTGATCACGGCGTCCTGGGTCAGGCTGATGTCGGTGCCGCCCTGCTGCATCGACAGCAAGGCGCCATTGGCCTGGGGAACCCAGTTGCCGGCCATGATCTTCTTCACCTCAGGGGTGAGGAAACGGTCCCACACCCACATCGACGAGCACACGGTGGCCTTGGGCGCGAACTCGCTCAGGTCCCGGTGATGACCGGTGCCATGAATGCCCCGCTCCTGGGCGACGATCTGCGGCGTCGGGCTGTCGACGTGCTGGCCGATCACGTCGACACCGTTGTCGATCAGCGCCATGGTGGCAGCACGTTCCTTGACCGGGTCGTTCCACGCGCCGGTGTAGATGACCGTGACCGTGGCCGCAGGATTGATTTGCTGCGCGCCCAGTTCGTACGCGTTGATGGTCCAGTTGACCTGGCCGAAGGGGTTGGCGGCCACGAAGCCCAGCTTGCCCGACTTCGACGCCGCACCCGCCGCCATGCCGCACAGGTACTGGCTTTCGTAGGTACGACCGTAGAAGGATTCGAGGTTCGCGGCGTTGGTGGTGCCCGAACCGTTGAGGAAGGCCACGTCGGGGTATTTCTTCGCCAACGCCAGGAAGGTGTCGGAATAACCGAACGCGGTGCCGATGATGATGTTGGCGCCGCGAGCGATCAGGCGATCGACCACCGGCGTGATGGCTGCGGCGTTTTCGGGAACGCTCTCGACGTACTGGATCTTCTGATCCAGGCTCTTTTCCAGCTTGATGCGGGCTTCGTCGAATGCCTGGGTCCAGCCACCGTCGTTGCGCGGGCTGATGTAGACCATGGCGATCTTGGCCGGGCCCTTGAGGGTCAGTCCCTCGGCGTAGGCAGCAGTGCCTGTCCCACAGGCCGAAGCGGCTAGCAAAATTCCCGGTAGCAGTGTCTTGATCATGAGGCGCCTTCCTGAAATGTGAGCATGGGGCAGCGGGATGCTGCCGTGGCCAGGAACCTGCCCTAAGCCGCCCGGAGCTCGAAAGCAGCATCCGTGCCATTTCAGAAAAGCGCTTTGATTACAGTGTATTGGGTTATTTTTGGGGCTTAATTCAGATCAATTGGTCCGAACTAGAGCACTTGGTTTGTGCGCTCGGCACGATTAGAGGGCATTCACGCAGGTCTTGGCCGCACGCCATCGAGTATCAAACCGCGCAACCCCACCAGGACCTCTTCGAAAAACACCGGATCGTGCAGGGTCTTGCCGGTCACGGCCTCGACCTGGGTGCGGAAATCGGCGTAATGCTGGGTGGTTGCCCACAGCGAGAAGATGAAGTGGTGCGGGTTGATCGGTGCCAGTTGGCCTGTCGCGATCCAGTGTTCGATGACGGCCACTTTGGTGTCGACGGTTTCGCGCAAGGGCTGCTGCAGTTCACTGAGCATCAGCGGCGCGCCTTGCATGATCTCCATGCAGAACAGACGCGACTCTGCCGCGTGATCCCGAGAGAGTTCGAGCTTGGCCTTGATATAGGCGCCGATGGCCTCGACCGGATTTTTGTCGGCGGTGAAGTACTGCAAGGGGCTCAGCCAGACCTCCAATAACTGCCTGAGCACGCTCAGGTAGAGATCGTCCTTGCTGGAAAAGTAGTACAGCAGGTTGGTCTTGGAGACGTCGGCCCGAGTGGCCACTTGGTCGAGGCTGCTGCCGTGCAGGCCATAGCGGGAGAACACATCCAGCGCGGCGCCCAGTATCGCGGTGCGTTTGCTTTCCATCAGCTGCAGCCGCCGCTTGAGTGCCGCCGCGCTCGGCTCGCGGGTGGCCTTGACCGCGGGCTTGGGCTTGACGTTGCGCGTGCGCTTGGCACGGGGCTCGTTGGCGGGGGGATGCTCTTTCACGCGTCTGGAACCTGCGGCTGGAGGTAGGCGGCCATGATAACGGGCGAATGTCCGCTGACGATACAGGCACGGGGACGTCGTGCATCGTTTTGCACCGCGACGCGGAAAATCGCACAAACCAAGTGCTCTACTTCGGACCGTTTGGTCCGACAAAGTTTGCAAATTGTTTGCAAACTGTTGAAAGTAAAGGATTAACCAAACATGGCCTGATCCCTGCTAAGTGACTTTCATGCGCAACCTGTCCGGTGCGTAACGATCATCACTCAGAAAGGGAACCACATGGATATCGGTGTTTTCACTCCTATTGGCAACAACGGCTGGTTGATTTCCGAAAACGCGCCGCAGTACCTGCCTACCTTCGAATTGAACAAGCAGATCGTGCAGAAGGCCGAGCACTACGGCTTCGACTTCGCGCTGTCGATGATCAAGTTGCGTGGCTTCGGCGGCAAGACGGAATTCTGGGAACACAACATGGAATCCTTCACGCTGATGGCCGGGCTTGCCGCCGTCACCAGCAAGATCCAGTTGTTCGCCACGGTCGCCACGCTGACCATCCCGCCTGCCATCACCGCACGCATGGCGGCGACCATCGATTCGATTTCCAACGGCCGCTTCGGGGTCAACCTGGTGACCGGCTGGCAGAAACCGGAGTACGAGCAGATGGGCCTGTGGCCCGGCGACGAATTCTTCGGCACCCGCTATCAGTACCTGGGCGAATACGCTCAGGTCCTGCGCGACCTGTGGAGCACCGGGCGCAGCGACTTCAAGGGTGAACATTTCACCATGCAGGACTGCCGTGTCAGCCCGCGCCCACAGGCCGACATGAAGCTCATCTGCGCCGGCCAGAGCGAGGCGGGCATGGCCTTCTCGGCGCAGTACGCCGACTACAACTTCTGCTTCGGCAAAGGTGTGAACACCCCGACCGCGTTCGCGCCCACGGCCCAGGCGTTGCTCGAAGCCAACAAGAAGACCGGCCGCCACGTGACCTCCTGCGTGCTGTTCATGATCATCGCCGCCGACACCGACGAGGCCGCCCGCGCGCGTTGGGAGCACATCAAGGCCGGTGCCGATCAGGAAGCCATCGCCTGGCTGGGCGAGAAGGGCTCGGCAGACAAGGGCGCCAGCTCCAACCTGCGGCAGATGGCCGACCCCACCTCGGCGGTCAACATCAACATGGGCACCTTGGTCGGTTCCTGGGCCAGCGTGGCGCGCATGCTCGACGAAGTCGCCAGCGTGCCGGGTACCCAGGGTGTGATGCTGACGTTCGATGATTTCGTGCAAGGCATCGAAGACTTCGGCCGCAAGATCCAGCCGCTGATGAGCAGCCGCCAGCACGTAATGCCTACCTTGGAGGCCGTATGATGAATGTGCCCGTCAACGTCGCCGGTGTGTCCCTGCCGCAGGACTCGCACCCCGCCCGTGAACTTCCCGCCCGCCCCGAAGCCCTGCGCATGAAGGCCAGCGAAACCGCGCTGGTGGTGGTCGACATGCAGAACGCCTACGCCAGCCTGGGCGGCTATCTGGACCTGGCCGGCTTCGACGTATCAAGTACGGGCCCGGTGATCGCCGCCATCGAGAAAGCCCTCGTGGCGGCGCGCGCGGCAGGTATTCCGGTGATCTTCCTGCAGAACGGCTGGGACGCCGACTACGTCGAGGCAGGCGGGCCGGGCTCACCCAACTGGCACAAGTCCAATGCGCTGAAAACCATGCGCAAGCGCCCCGAGCTGCAAGGCCAGCTGCTGGCCAAGGGCGGGTGGGACTATGCCCTGGTCGACCCGCTCAAGCCCCAGCCCGGCGATATCGTGGTTCCGAAAACCCGCTACAGCGCGTTCTTCAACTCCACGTTCGACAGCACCCTGCGCGCTCGCGGCATCCGCAACCTGGTGTTCACCGGCATCGCCACCAATGTGTGCGTGGAGTCGACCCTGCGCGACGGTTTCCATCTGGAGTATTTCGGCGTGGTGCTGGCCGATGCCACTCACCAGGCCGGGCCGGCGTTCGCGCAGCAGGCAGCGCTGTTCAACATCGAAACCTTCTTCGGCTGGGTCTCCAGCGTCGACGACTTCTGCACCACCTTCGCCCCCGTGGGGGCTGTTTCCTGAGGACGCACAGATGAGCAAACGATCGATTATCCCTGCCGGCACCGGCAAGCCGCTTGCCCCCTTCGTTCCCGGTTCCATGGCCGATGGCGTGCTGTACGTCTCGGGCACGCTGCCATTCGACAAGGACAACAATGTGGTGCACGTGGGCGACGCGACGTCGCAGACCCGCCATGTGCTAGAGATCATCAAGGGCGTGGTCGAAGCGGCCGGCGGCACCCTGGATGACGTGACCTTCAACATGATCATGATCCGCGACTGGGCCGACTACGCCAAGGTCAACGAGGTGTACGCCGAGTACTTCGCCGGCGAGAAGCCTGCGCGCTATTGCATCCAGTGCGGTCTGGTCAAACCTGACGCGCTGATCGAAATCGCCAGCATTGCGCACATCGGCTGATACTCACTGCGGAGGTTTGCATGTACCACGCCATACACGGTCGGCAGGATGCCGACGCACCCACTCTGGTACTGAGTTCGGGGCTCGGCGGTTCGGCCGGGTTCTGGGCGGGCGATCTGGCGCTGCTCGGCGAGCAGTTTCGCGTCGTGACCTATGACCATGCCGGAACCGGACGCAGCCCCGCGCAGTTGCCCGAGGGCTACAGCATCCAGCACATGGCCGAAGAGCTGCTGGGGCTGCTCGACGAACTCAATATCGAGCGATGCCATTTCATGGGCCACGCCCTGGGTGGCCTGGTGGGATTGGCGCTGGCAGCGCTGCAGCCCCAGCGCCTGAGCAGCCTGGTGTTGATCAATGCCTGGAGCAGCCCCAATCCGCACAGCGCGCGCTGTTTTGCCGTGCGCAAGAACCTGCTGCGTGACAGTGGCGCCGAGGCTTACGTACAGGCGCAGGCGTTGTTCCTGTACCCGGCCGACTGGATTGCCAGCAACGGCGCGCGCCTGGCCGCCGACGAGGCCCATGCGCTGGCGCATTTCCCCAGCCATGACAACCTGCTGCGGCGGATCAACGCGCTGGAAACCTTCGACATCGAATCGCGCCTGGCGAGCATCGACACGCCTGCGCTGGTGATCGCCAACCGAGACGACATGCTGGTGCCGTGGCAGCGTTCCCGGCACCTGGCCGAGCACCTGCCCAACGCCAGATTGGTGGTGCTCGAATACGGCGGACACGCCTCGAGCGTCAGCGATCCGCAACCCTTTCATCACGCCGTGCTGGACTACTTTCAAGGACTTTCACTATGACCGTGTCTCATTCGATTCCCGTCGAGCGTCAAGCCTTCCGCGATGCCATGGCGGGGCTTGCCGCTGCGGTGAACGTCATCACCACCGACGGCCCCTACGGGCGGGCGGGATTCACGGCGACGGCGGTGTGCAGCGTGACCGATCAGCCGCCGACGCTGTTGGTGTGCATCAACCGCGCAGCCTCGGTCTACGAGTCTTTCACGGGCAACGGCATGGTATGCGTCAACACCCTGGGCAATGGCCAGCAAGCCCTGTCCAACGCCTTCGGCGGCAAGATTCCCCAGGAGGAGCGTTTCGCGGCGGGGCACTGGAGCCAGGGGATTACCGGTGCGCCGATTCTGGAGGGCGCCAAACTGTCCTTCGACTGCAGGATCACCAGCAGCACCAGTGTTGGCACCCACGACATTCTCTTCTGCGAGGTGCTGGACATTCGCCAACAGGACGAGGCCGACGTGCTGGTCTATTTCGCTCGCCGCTACCACGAACTGGCGGGTACTCAAGCCAGCGTTTGAGTGGTGCGGTCAGTCCGGCTTGCCCATGAGCATGAACAAGCGAAACAGCACCACGGTGGGCAGCAGTTGCAGAAAGCTGTTGACGCTGTCGACCAGCAGGCGCACCGGCGTGGGCTGGGTATCGGCCCAGGCCATGGCACTCAGGCCGTCGAGCAGCCACAGCGGGATCATGATCGCCAGCAGGGTGAACAGGATCGGCCAGAACTTGCCTTTGGTCAGGTCGAAGCTTTCGCGCATGGCCTGCAACGGGGTGGTATTGCGCAGCACCAGCAGGTATTCCGAGAACGACAGCTTGATCATCAGGTACAACCCCGGTAGTACGAACAGCCACATGCCGAACATGATCAGCAGGGTGCTGATGGCCGCCATCAGGGCGAAGCGTGGCCACAGGTGCAGGGCCTTGCCCAACAGGTGCCGGCCCTGGGGCTCATAGCCGTCGGTGCGGGCATCCAGGAACAGGATCAGCGCAGCGGTGTACAACGGATAGAACAGCAGGCCCACGGCCACGTCGTACATCACCGAGGCGTCAGGACCGTTGACGCGTGCCACCAACTCGCGCGCCAGCGCTTCGCAGACCACGAGCGGCAGGCACAGGCGCAGGATCGCCCACAGGTTGATGCGGAAAAAATAGAACGAGTCGCGCAATACGATCAGCGGGTTCATGGGGCCGGGTCACAGGTCAAAAAGCAGGTCGACACTTTAGCCGATGGTGGCGTTTTTCAACACCCGGTCGGGGCGTCATGGAGCGTGAGGGTGGGCGCAGGTGAACAAAGTTTAATCGCGGCCGGTCATTGAAAGACGGGGCAGCAGCCCCATCATTGCAGCAGAACCGACGCATTGTGCGCCGGCCACCCCATTTTCCGGGCAATCGAACGAGGTCGCCATGAACACTGATGAACAAAGCCTGATCGACGGTCTGTTCACCCGCCTCCAGCAGGCCGAAAAGGAGGGCAGTGCGCGCGATGCGCAGGCCGACGAGCGCATCAAGGGGCACGTCTCCGCCCAGCCCGCCGCGCCCTATTACATGGCGCAGGCGATCCTGGTCCAGGAAGCGGCGATCAAGCGCTTGAGCGAGCAGAACCAGCAGTTGCAGACCGAGTTGCAACAGGCGCGTAGCCAGGCGGCCGCGCCGGCGCAGCAGGGCGGTGGTGGTTTCCTGTCGAGCATTTTCGGCGGCGGCAACCGCGACGTGCAGCAACCGGCGCGGGCCGTGCAGCCGCAGGGCAACGGCTGGCGCGAACCGGCCCGCCAGGCGCCGGCATACCAGCCGCCGCCACAGCAGAACTACGTAGCTCCAGGCGCTCAGGCGCCGGCGGGTGGCGGCTTCATGCGCGGCGCCCTGCAGACAGCTGCCGGTGTGGCCGGGGGCGTGATGCTGGCACAGGGCATCAGCAGCCTGTTTCACCACGACAACCCCCAGGAGATCGTCGAGGTGATCAAGGAAGAGCCGGCCCAGGCCAGCGACAGCGGCGGCTGGAACGACAGCGGTGACGCCCAGCAGGTGAGCAATGACAGCTGGAACGACCAGGGCGGGCTGGCCGATGCCGGTTACGACAGCAGCGGCGACAGTGGCTTCTTTTCCGACGATGATGATTTTGTGTAAGGCCTGAGGGCCTCTTCGCGGGCAGAGGGCTCGTCGACCTGCCTTTACATTGTTCGGTGGAGCTCATGGCCCCTTCGCGGGCAGAGCCCGCTCCCACA
>NZ_DJUS01000174.1:0-141 GCF_002438365.1 Pseudomonas sp. UBA6276 | reverse complement strand
GAAGAGGCCGGCACTGACACCCCATCCCCACCCCCATCCTCGCCCCAACACTGGCATACTGGCTCTCCAGAAGCTCAGGCGCCCAGCGCGACGAGGAAGTGCGGTGAAGAAGATCGCGGTGTTCGCCGATGTACAGAACCT
>NZ_DJUS01000157.1:0-9541 GCF_002438365.1 Pseudomonas sp. UBA6276 | reverse complement strand
GCGGGTCATTTCGGCATAGGCCACTTCCGCCAACAGCGTAGGCTTGAGCCAATGCACGCCACGGGCCTGAGCACCCGAGGGAGGATTGGCGAGCGCCGGGCGGGCGGTCTCCAACGCCTGCAACTGCGCGAGCAGGGTGCGCAAGGTGGTTTCGCTGAAGCCGGTGCCCACCTTGCCAGCGAATCGCAACTCGTCACTCTCTGCATCGTGCAAGCCCAGCAACAGCGCGCCGAACGCGCTGCGGCTGCCCTTGGGCTCGGTGTAGCCAACGATGACGAACTCCTGGCGGCGCTTGCACTTGAGCTTGATCCAGTCGCTGCTGCGCCGCGACACATAAGGGCTGCCGACACGCTTGCCGATCAGGCCTTCCATATCCATCTGGCAAGCGCTTTCGAGCAACGAGTCAGCCGATCCGGCAAGGTCGTCGGAGCACTTCAGCGCGTCGTCCGTGTTGGTTTCCAGCACCTTGGCCAAGGCACTGCGACGCTGCTCCAAGGGCACGGCGCGCAGGTCCATACCGTTGAGGTAGGGCAGGTCGAACAGGTAGAAAACGATGTCGCCGCTGTGCTCGTTCTCGAATGCGTTCTGCAAGCCCTGGAAGTCCGGCACCCCGTGCTCGTTGGCCACTACCACTTCGCCATCCAGCCACGCCGACTGCAAGCCCAGGGCAGCGAGCGCCTTGGCCTGGCGCGGCATCTTCGCTGTCCAGTCGTGGCCGTTGCGGGTGAAGAGGTTGATTTGATCGCCGTCGATGCGGGCGACGATGCGGTAGCCGTCGAACTTGATCTCGTAGCGCCAGTCGCCTTCGGGTGCAGCGTCCACCAGTGTGGCCAATTCGGGCTTGAGACTGGCGGGCAAGGCGGCCGCCTTGGCGCCTTCCAGCTGGATGGCTTTGCTTTTTGAGCTTTTTGAGCTTTTGGACGTGGCTTTGGCCGCAGGTGTGGTCGCCGGTTTCGCGGCTGCTCTGGTGGTGCGCTTGCGCGGCACCAGGGTGCGTTCGCTGATGACGCTGTCGGGTTCGGCGACGAGCACGTCGTACTCGGCCAACGGGCGTGCCGCAGCGTCCTTGGATTTGATCAGAAACCACTGCTCGCGCTTGCCGGGCATGTGGGTCTTGACCAGGTTCCAGGTGCCGCCCAGCTTCTCGCCCTGCAGGACGAACTTGAGCTTGCCTTTTTCATAGGCCTGGCGGGGATCGCCTTCGGGAATCCAGGTCCCGCGGTCCCAGACGATCACGTCACCGGCGCCGTAGTGCCCGTCGGGAATGTTGCCCTCGAAGCTGGCATAGTCCAGCGGATGGTCTTCGACATGCACCGCCAGGCGCCGAGCCTTGGGGTCCAGTGACGGTCCCTTGGGCACTGCCCAGCTCTTGAGGGTGCCGTCCAGTTCCAGGCGGAAGTCGTAGTGCAGGTGGCTGGCATCGTGTTTCTGAATGCAGAACTGCAATGCCCGCGCCACCTTGCCACGTTTGCCACTGCGCCCGGCTCCGGAAGGCTCCGGGGTGGCGTCGAAGTCACGCTTGCGGTTGTACTCCTCCAGAGCCTTGGTCATGGTGTTCCTCACTCATGATGCGCTGCCGATGTGTCAGCGCAGGCAGAACAGCGCCACCTGTGGGGCTTCGCCTATCCATTGATGGCTGACGTCCCAGCCGGCCGCGGCCGCCAGTTCGGTGAAGGACTGCACGGTGAACTTGTGCGAGTTCTCGGTGTGCAGCCGTTCCCCGGGTTTGAACGCGAAGGTGCGACCGGCCACCCGGACCTGTTGGGCTTTCTGGCTGACCAGGTGCATTTCGATCCGCTCGTACTCGGGGTTCCACAGCGCCAGGTGGTCGAATGCCGCCGCGTCGAAATCGCCGTCGAGCTCGCGGTTCATGCGCGTCAGCAGGTTCTTGTTGAAGCGTGCGGTGACCCCGGCCGCGTCGTCATAGGCGGCTTCCAGGGTGGCTGCATCCTTGACCATGTCCACGCCGATGATGAAGCACGCATCGGGGCCCAGCAGCTCGCGCGCCGAACGCAGGAAGCGTACGGCCTGCGGACGGGTGAAATTGCCCAGCGTCGAGCCTGGAAAGAAGCCCACGCGCGGATGACCCTGGGTCTCAGCCGGCAGGTGCAGGGCACGGGTAAAATCGTCCACCAGCGGCGCAATGCGCAGGGCAGGGTAGCGTTGGCGCAACCGGGCGCTCGCGCTTTCCAGCGCATTGCTGCAGATGTCGATGGGCACGTACAGCGCAATCTGCGGCACCGCATCCAGCAACAGACGCACCTTGTCGCAGGCGCCGGCGCCGAACTCCACCAGCGCCGCATCGTCGGCGACCCACTCGGCCAACTGCGGCGCGATCTCGGTCAGCAGCGCCGTTTCGGCGCGGGTCGGGTAGTACTCGGGCAGGGTGCAGATGGCTTCGAACAGCTGCGAGCCTTCGGCATCGTAGAAGTACTTCGGCGAGATGGATTTCTGCGCTGCCGACAGTCCGGTGATCACATCGCGGGCGAACTCATCGCTGCCGTCGTTGCGGGTGCTGTAGGGCGACACGTCGCGCGCCAGACGCACGCCGGAAAACATCCAGCGGCAGCCGGGGCCGAAGAAGTTGCGGTAGGTGGGGCGGGTGTGTCCGACCGGGGTGATACTGGCGCCGCCACGCAACACCATCTGGTTGATCATAAACTTGCCGTTGTATTCACCGACCGCGCTGACCGCAGGCTGAAAGCCGGGGTAGGCACTGTAGGCGCTCTGCGTCCACTGCCAGGCTACATCGTCGAGTTGCTGCAGTTGTCCGCTGCCAGCGGCGATTTCCCATTCCGCTTCGGTGGGCAGGCGTGCGCCGGCCCATTGCGCGAAGGCAGCCGCTTCGTAGTAGCTGATGTGCACCACGGGTGCGTCGAGTTGCAGCGGTTGCAGCCCGCGCAGGCTCATCTCGTGCCAGGCACCGGCGCGGTCCTGCTGCCAATAGAACGGGGCATACCAGCCTTCGGCCTGAACCGTGGCCCAACCGTCGGCCAGCCACAGGCTGGCCTGGATGTAGCCGCCGGCTTCGATGAATTCCAGCCATTCACCGTTGGTGACCAGACGGTCGGCGATTTCGAAGGCTTGGGCGAACACTTTGTGGCGTGGGCCTTCGTTGTCGAAGGCGAAGCCGTGACCGTCATGGCCGATCTCGACCAGACCGCCGGCCTGGCCAATGAAGCGGCCCCGACGACCGGCCATGTCGGCTGGCCAGGCCGGGTCGTACGCCGGCTTGAGCGCCGAGACGCTGAACAGGTGCAGGATGTCCATCAGCAACAGCTCTTGATGCTGTTGCTCGTGGGACAGACCCAATTCGATGAGCGATTGGGCTTCAGTGTCCAGATCGCCGCTGAGCAGGACTTCCATGTGCCGATCGACATGCGCGCGATAGGCCAGCACGCGGTCCAGTCCCGGACGCGTCATCAAACCGCGCTGAGGACGCGGCTGGCGCGGGCCGACCGCTTCGTAATAGGAATTGAAGAGGTAGCAGAAATCCGGGTCGAACGGGGTGTAGTGCGGCGCTTGCTCAGCGAGCAGGAAGGTTTCGAAGAACCAACTGGTGTGAGCCAGGTGCCATTTGGCCGGGCTCGCGTCGGGCATCGACTGCGCGCCCATGTCTTCGGCGCTGAGCGGACTGGCCAGGTGTTCGCTGTGGCGGCGTACCTGTTGGAAGCGCTGCAGCAGGTCGTGCGTAGGGGTAACAGGCACGGCCTGCCGGGAAAGACTGTTCATCAAGAGGCTGCTCCGACGGCTCCGTCGAGGGTGACGGTGGGAAACGGGGGCAGAAGCGCTTTTCTATCGCTTTCCGCACGACCGACGGTGGGCTTCAGCGCCGGACTAAAGGGTGTGACTGTGCAACCGGGAGCAGGTTCGCCCGCTGATCGAAATCCTTGCGCCTGATGCGCCGTTTCATCCTTTATCTGGCTCGTTTTTCCAGGCCCACCGCGGTGCCCGCCGACGCGGCTCGCGCCGCTGCTACAGGGTTTCCTGCAGTGTTCCGGGGCCACGGAGTGCAGGGGCGCCAATGGGGTGTGCCCGGACGCGGATTGCCATGGTGCCAATGGAATGTGCCCGGACGCGGATTGCGGTGGTGCCAATGGGTGTGCCCGGATGCGGATTGCGGTGGTGCCAATGCGGTGTGCCCGGACGCGGATTGCGGTGGTGCCAATGCGGTGTGCCCGGACGCGGATTGCGGTGGTGCCATCGGGGTGCGCCCGGACGCGGATTGCGGTGGTGCCAATGCGGTGTGCCTAAACGCGGATTGCGGTGGTGCCAATGGGTGTGCCCGGACGTGGATTGCCATCGTTCCAATGGGGTGTGCTTGGATGCGGATTGCCACTGTGCCACTGCGATGTTCCCACAGGCGCAATGCGGTCCCTGTAGCAGCGGCGCGAGCCGCGTCCGAGAGCACCGCGGTTGTATGGGCGCTACGCCTGACCCACAATGCATTGTCAACCGAGGAGTGACGATGAACGCGTTCGAAGACATGCGGCTTTTCGTGCAGGTGCTGGACTCGCACAGCTTCACGGCTGCCGCCGAGCAATTGGGGGTTTCCAAGCAATACATCAGTCGCCGCTTGATGCAACTGGAAAACCGCCTGGGCGCACGCCTGCTCAATCGCTCCACGCGCCGCCTGGACGTCACGGCCCTGGGCCAGAGTTATTACGACTCTGCCGTGCGCCTGCTGGCGGAGGTGGAACAGGTCGAACAGGGCATTGCTGGCCAGGCCGCCGAACCCCGCGGCACGTTGCGGGTGAGTGCGCCGCTGTCCTTCGCCATGGCGCAATTGAGCGCGCTCATGCCTCGATTCCTGCAACGCTACCCTCAGGTCCAAGTCGAAATCGACCTCAGCGATCGCCCCGTCGACCTGCTCGGCGAAGGCTACGATCTGGTCCT
The DNA here is from genome assembly GCF_002438365.1 of Pseudomonas sp. UBA6276. Classification (NCBI taxonomy): domain Bacteria; kingdom Pseudomonadati; phylum Pseudomonadota; class Gammaproteobacteria; order Pseudomonadales; family Pseudomonadaceae; genus Pseudomonas; species Pseudomonas sp. UBA6276. Next base: position 4,645 of record NZ_DJUS01000157.1, on the reverse strand, counting down.
GCGCATTGGCACGCTGGAAGACTCGTCGCTGATCGCCCGGCGCATCGCTTCCATCGCCCGCGTGTACTGCGCAAGCCCGGACTATCTGGCCGCGCGCGGCGTACCCACCACGCCTCAGGAACTCACCAGCCACGACTGTCTGCCCTACGGCCACGCGCGCCAGGTGCAATGGCGCTTCGAAATGGGGGGCAAGCCACTGGTAATCGGTGTGAGCGGGCGCATGCGCGCCAACAACGGCGAATTACTGTGCGAGGCAGCGGTGGCCGGCATGGGAATCGCCTACCTGCCCCGATTCATCGTTCAGCACGCACTGGCGTCAGGGCAACTGCAAACCGTACTGGATGAGTTCGTCACCGAGCCTTTGGCGCTCTCGGCCGTGTATCCGCAGCATCGGCAAACGTCACGACCGGTGCAGGTCCTGGTCGACTTCCTGCGCGAACATCTGAGCAATCTCTGAGCATGGCCCGCCGAGTGCGAGCAGCACTCAAACGTGGCTCAGCGCAATTCCGAACGAAACGACGATCATGCAGCACAGGGTCAAGTTGATATTCATCGGTACAAATCCTAGGGGAAATAATGGGACCTATAGTGCTGATCCCGCCCCCTCAGGAAAAATTCCGTTTTTCGATAGCGATCATCGACTTCCGTGATGCAAGTAACGATTCAGCTTCTGCGCCGCGGCCGGGACACCACCGACTCGATGTTCTTGCGCCCGATCAATCGAGTCGGCGCTGCGGGCTCTTCGGCCAGCCACTTGTACATCACCAGGCAATCGACCAGCCCCAGGTGAGCATGCCGATAGGCGCGCGGCAGGCGCCCCACGGTCTCGAAACCCAGCTTGTGCCACAAGGCCACCGCCACTTCGTTACTGGCCACCACCGAATTGAACTGCATGGCCAGAAAACCGCTGTCGCGCGCCACCTGCTGCGAGTGCTCGCACATCAGCCGCGCCACGCCTCGACCGCGCGCCGCTTCGCTGACCATGTAGCCGCAGTTGCACACGTGGTTGCCGGGACCCGCCGCGTTGGCCTTGAGGTAGTAACTGCCGAGCAACTGACCCTGTTCATCTTCGGCAACGAAAGTGTGCAGGGGCACCTTCAACCAGGTGTGTTCGGCGGCTTCGCGGTCCATGGCCGGATCGTAGGCGTACGTCTGCTGGCCCTGAACCACCGCGTCGAAGGTGGGCCAGAAACGGTCGAAATCGGAAGAGGTCATGGGGCGAATGGTGATCATGGGGCGCTCGCTGCGGATCGGGATCGGCTGCCGAAGACGGTCGCCTGGCACGCACGCCCGGCAACCGCCCCGTGAGACCGGGACGGCGCCTATCCTATCATTCGCCGCAGGCTTTGCAGCCGCAGGGCTGGCGCTGATGGCTACCGCTGTGCCAGCGTATCGGGCTGCCAGCCGCCGCCCAGCGCCTTGTAGATCGCAACGATGCCGCGATACAACTCGGTTTCACCCTGGGCCTGGGCGTCTTCGGCGCTCAAGCGTTCACGCTCGGCGTCGAGCAGCACCAGGTAATCCGCCGTGCCCTCGCGGTACTGGATCGAGGCCAGCGCTGCCGCCGCGCGACTCGACTCGCTCTGGCGCATCAAGGCCTGCACGCGCTGCTGGCGTTTGCCGTAGTCACTGAAGGCATTTTCCGACTCTTCCAGCGCCAGCAACACATCCTGTTCATAGCTGGCCAGCGCGCCTTCGGCATCGGCGTTGGCTGCACGGATCTGCGCGCGCACGCTGCCCAGGTCGAACGCGGCCCAAGTGATGCTTGGCCCCAGTCCCCAGGCATTGGCCGCGGACGAGCCGATCTGCGAACCGCGGGCCGCCGTAAAGCCCAGGAAACCGCTGAGGCTGACCCGGGGGAACAGATCGGCCGTGGCCACGCCGATCTGCGCGGTGGAGGCGGCCAGTCGCCGTTCGGCACTGCGGATGTCCGGCCGGCGTCGTAGCAGCTGAGTCGGATCACCGATCGGCAAGGCCTTGGCAATGGCCGGCAACTGCGCCGGGCTCAGGTCCACACTCAATTGGTCCGGCCGCTGGCCGAGCAGGGTAGCGATGCGGTTGCGCGCACGCACCTGTTCGGCCTGCAACTGCGGCACGGTCGCTTCGACTGCCGCGAGCCGCGCGTCGGCCCGCACCACGTCCAGTTGATTGCCCACACCGGCTTCCTGCAGGCTGCGGGTGATACCCCGCGAATCCTGCTGGTTCTTCAGGTTAGCCAGGGCGATCTTCTCGCGCAGTTGCGCGCCGCGCAGTTGCCCGTAGGCATCCACCAAGTCGGCGATCAGGGTGACCTGCAACTGCTGCAGGTCGGCCGCCGCTTCGCCTTGCTGCGCGTCACTGACCTCCAACTGACGCTGGATGCGCCCGAACAGGTCGATTTCCCAGGCCATGTCCAGGCCCAGGTCGTAGCGCTCGGTATTGACCCGGTCGCTGGTCTGGCCGGGAATCTGGCTCTTACCGATCTCGCTGCTGGCGCGGCTGGTCACCACCGGGAAACGATCGTTTGCCACGTCGTCGCGGATGGCCCGAGCCGCCTTGAGGCGGGCGAAGGCCACCCGCAGCTCACGGTTGCCCTGCAGCGATTCGTTGACCAAACGATTGAGGGTCGGGTCGTCGAACTGCTGCCACCACACCGCATCGAACGCCTCGGCGCGGTAGTAGCGAGTGTCCTGGGCCGCCGCCACGCTCGCCTGCAGATCCTGCGGCGCGCGATAGTCCGGGCCCACCGCGCAAGCGGCCAGGGCCAGCACCAGCAAGCTGGGCAGTAGGGGTTTCAAATGACTCATGGTTGTACCTCAAGCGTGAGCGCACGATCCGCCTTGCGGGCCTCGCGACGCTCGACATGGCGACGGATCAGCACGAAGAACACCGGTGTCAGCAGCAAGCCGAAGAAGGTCACCCCCAACATGCCGGAGAACACCGCCACGCCCATGGCATGACGCATCTCGGCGCCGGCGCCGGACGACAGTACCAGGGGCACCACGCCCATGATGAAGGCGAACGAAGTCATCAGGATCGGCCGCAGCCGCAAGCGGCACGCTTCCAATACGGCGGCCAGCGGATCCAGGCCTTCCTCCTGTTTGTCCTTGGCGAACTCGACAATCAGAATGGCGTTCTTGCACGCCAGCCCGACCAGCACGATCAAGCCGATCTGGGTGAAGATGTTGTTGTCGCTGCCCGCGATCATCACCCCGGCAATCGCCGAGAGCAGGGTCATGGGCACGATCAGGATCACCGCCAGCGGCAGGCTCCAGCTTTCGTACTGTGCGGCCAGCACCAGGAAGGCCAGCAGCACGCACAGCGGGAACACGAACAGCGCGGTGTTGCCCGCCAGAATCTGCTGGTAGGTCAGCTCGGTCCATTCATAGGCCATGCCGTTGGGCAACTCTTCCTTGAGCAGCTTCTCCACCGCTGCCTGGGCCTGGCCCGAGCTGAAGCCCGGCGCTGCGGCACCGTTGATCTCGGCCGTGACGAAACCGTTGTAATGCATCACCCGGTCCGGGCCGGCGGTGTCGCTGACCTTGATGAAGGTCGCCAGCGGGACCATCTCGCCCCGATCGTTGCGCACCTTGAGCTGGCCGATCTGCTCGGCTTCCAGGCGGAACTGCTGCTCGGCCTGGACGTTGACCTGATAGGTGCGCCCGAAGCGGTTGAAGTCGTTGGCGTACAGCGAGCCCAGGTACACCTGCAGGGTGTCGAAGATATCGCTGATGGCCACACCGTGCGTCTTGGCCTTTTCCCGGTCGATCGCTGCATCCACCTGAGGCACGTTCACCGTGTAGCTGGTGAACAGCCCGGCCAGCTCCGGCACGCTGCGACTCTTGGCGATGATGTTCTGGGTCTGCTTGTACAACTCGTCATAGCCCAGGTTGCCGCGGTCTTCGATCTGCAGGCGGAAGCCGCCGATGGTGCCCAGGCCCATCACCGGTGGCGGTGGGAAGATCGCCATGTAGGCGTCCTGGATACCGGCGAACTTGCCGTTGAGCTCGGCAGCGATGGCGTTGGCCGACAGGCTGGCGTCCTTGCGCTGATCGAAGTCCTTGAGCGCCACGAAAACGATGCCGTTGTTGGGGCTGTTGGTGAAGCCGTTGATCGACAGCCCCGGGAAGGCGATGGCGTTCTCCACGCCGGGCTGCTTCAAGGCGATGTCCGACATGCGCTTGATCACATCTTCGGTGCGGTCCAGGCTGGCGGCGTCCGGCAGTTGGGCGAAGGCGACCAGGTACTGCTTGTCCTGCGAGGGTACGAAGCCGGTCGGCGTGTTGGCGAAACCGAACCAGGTCAGCACCATGAAGCCTGCGTACAGCAGCATGGCGATACCGCTGCTGCGGATCACCCGCGCGACGGTGCCGACATAGCCGTGGCTGGCCTTTTCGAAGAAGCGGTTGAAAGGCCGGAACAGCCAGCCACCCAGCAGCCTGTCGAGGAACCGGGAGAACCGGTCCTTGGGCGCGTCGTGCCCCTTGAGCAGCACCGCCGCCAGTGCCGGCGACAAGGTCAGCGAGTTGAACGCCGAAATGACCGTGGAAATGGCAATGGTCAGGGCGAACTGCTTGTAGAACTGCCCCGTGAGGCCGGAAATGAACGCTGCCGGCACGAACACCGCGCACAGCACCAGGGCCGTGGCGATGATCGGCCCGGTGAC
>NZ_DJUS01000067.1:0-8900 GCF_002438365.1 Pseudomonas sp. UBA6276 | reverse complement strand
CCATGATGCTCTTGCCATCGACCAGTGACTCTGGCGTGCGACCGACGCGCACCTGACAGGGATAGCGTCCCGCCACACCGACGAATTTTGCCGCGGCGCGGGCGTGCAGGCCGAGCTTGTTGATGATTTCTACTTGGAAGGCGGGCATTGCGCGGAGGATCCTTTCAGCTGAGGTCGCGATGGCGAACCTGGACGTTCTTGAGCGACTGCTGCAGCAATCGGCCCAGGCGCTCGGTCAAGTATACCGAGCGATGATGCCCGCCTGTACAGCCAATGGCGATCGTCACGTAAGCGCGGCTGCTGGCAGCGAAGCGGGGCAGCCATTTGAGCAGGTAAGAAGAGATGTCCTGATACATCTCTTCGACGTCCGGCTGCGCTGCCAGGTATTCGGCGACCGGCGCATCGAGCCCGGACTGATCGCGCAATTCCGGCTTCCAGTACGGGTTGGGCAGGCAGCGCACGTCGAACACCAGGTCGGCGTCTATCGGCATGCCACGCTTGAAGCCGAACGATTCCACCAGAAACGCGGTGCCCGGCTCCGGCTTGTTCAGCAGCCGCACCTTGATGGCGTCGCGCAACTGGTAGAGGTTGAGGCTGGTGGTGTTGATCTTGAGATCGGCCAAGTCGACGATAGGCCCGAGCAAATCGCTTTCCACCCGGATGGCTTCGGCCAGCGAGCGGTTGCTGTTGCTCAGAGGGTGTCGACGTCGGGTCTCGGAGAAGCGCTTGAGCAGCGTTTCTTCGTCGGCGTCCAGGTACAGGACATCGCATTGGATGTGCTTGGCGCGCATTTCAGCCAGTAACTGCGGAAAGCGTGACAGATGGCTGGGCAGGTTACGCGCATCGATCGATACCGCCACTTGGGGCTGCGCCAGTTCGGTGTGGATCAACGCACGCTCGGCCAGTTCGGGCAGCAGCCCAGCCGGCAAGTTATCGATGCAATAGAAACCGTTGTCTTCGAGAACATCCAGGGCAGTGCTCTTGCCTGAGCCTGAGCGGCCACTGACGATGATCAAACGCATGGTTAACGACCGTTCTGTTCGTCCAGTACCACTTGGTACAAGGCTTGATTGCTGGGCGCCGAACGCAGTCTTTCGCGCACTTCCTTGCGATCGAGCATGCTGGCGATCTGGCGGAGCAATTCCAGGTGCGCATCGGTAGCCGCTTCGGGCACCAGAAGCACGAATAGCAGGTCGACGGGGGCGCCATCGATTGCGTCGTAGTCGATCGGCGCGCTCAGGTGAACGAGGGCACTGACCGGCGTATCGCAGCCTTTGAGCCGGCAATGGGGTATGGCGATGCCGTTACCGAATCCGGTGGAGCCCAGTTTTTCACGGGCAATTAGCGCTTCGAACACGGTCTGGGTGTCGAGCGATGGCACTTCACGACCGATCAGGTTGGCGATCTCTTCGAGTGCTTTCTTCTTGCTGCCGCCCGGCACGTTCACACGTGAACGGCCGGGGGTCAGGATGGTTTCTAATCGGATCATGGGTGGGGAGTGTCAGCGAGCAGTCGCGCCTTGCAACAGACTCTGCTGTTTTTCCTTATGCTTTTTGAGTTGGCGATCCAGCTTGTCGGTAAGCAGATCGATGGCCGCGTACATGTCGTCATGTTCGGCGTTGGCAACCACCTCGCCACCGGGTATGCGCAGGGTGGCTTCGATTTTCTGTTTGAGCTTCTCGACCTCCATGATCACCTGCACGTTGGTGATCTTGTCGAAGTGGCGTTCGAGACGCTCGAGTTTTTCCCCGATGTAGGTTCGCAGGGGTTCGGTCACATCCAGTTGGTGTCCACTGATGTTGACTTGCATACCGCTTCTCCTTATTGCCATTGCATAAAGAAGCAGGCTTGGGTGCCTGCCACTGGAACGCTGTGGCACATCGCAGGGCTACATCAACCGCTTGCGTTCGCTGGACGGCGCAATCCCTAGGGACTCGCGATACTTGGCGACCGTTCGGCGGGCTACCTGGATGCCTTGTGCCTCCAGTAAACCAGCGATCTTGCTGTCACTCAACGGCTTTTTCTGATTTTCGGCGGCGACCAGTTTCTTGATGATCGCGCGGATCGCGGTGGAGGAGCATTCGCCCCCCTCGGAGGTGCTGACATGGCTGGAGAAAAAGTATTTCAGCTCGTATATGCCACGCGGCGTGTGCATGTATTTCTGCGTGGTCACGCGAGAAATGGTCGACTCGTGCATGCCCACCGCCTCGGCGATGTCGTGCAGCACCAGGGGCTTCATGGCTTCGTCGCCGTAATCGAGGAAGCCACGCTGATGCTCGACGATCTGGGTGGCAACCTTCATCAGGGTTTCATTGCGGCTTTGCAGGCTCTTGATGAACCAGCGCGCTTCCTGGAGCTGGTTGCGCATGAAGGTGTTGTCGGCGCTGGTGTCGGCGCGCCGCACGAAGCCGGCGTACTGCGGATTGACCCGCAGCCGCGGGACCGACTCTTGATTGAGCTCGACCAGCCAGCGGTCGTTGTCCTTGCGCACGATGACGTCGGGCACGACGTATTCGGGTTCGCTGGATTCGATCTGCGAGCCAGGCCGCGGGTTCAGGCTCTGCACCAGTTCGATGACCTGGCGCAGTTCGTCTTCCTTGAGCTTCATGCGACGCATCAACTGGCTGTAGTCACGCGAGCCCAGCATGTCGATGAAATCGCTCACCAGACGCTGTGCTTCGGCCAGCCAGCGGGTCTTTGCCGGTAGCTGGCGCAGTTGCAGCGTCAGGCATTCGCTCAGGTCGCGGGCGGCGATGCCGGCCGGTTCGAACTGCTGGATGCGATGCAGAACCGCTTCAATCTCATCCAGTTCGATGTCCAGCTCGGGGTCGAACGAATCGCAGATTTCCTGCAGCGTCTCGTCCAGATAACCCTGATTGTTGATGCAGTCGATGATGGTCACGGCGATCAGCCGATCGGTATCGGACATGGGCGCCAGATTCAGCTGCCACAGCAGGTGCGTCTGTAGGCTCTCGCCGACCGACGTGCGCGTGGTGAAGTCCCACTCGTCGTCATCGTTGCTCGGCAGGCTGCTGGCACTGGTCTGGTAGATGTCTTCCCAGGCCGTGTCCACGGGCAATTCGTTGGGGATGCGCTCGTTCCAGTCGCCTTCCTCGAGGTTGTCCACCGTCGGCGCAGACTCCTGGAAGCTCGGTTCCTGGATCTCCTGGGTCGGCTTTTGCTCGATGTTGTCGGCCAGCGGGTCGCTGTTGTCGAAGTCGTCGCCTTCTTCCTGGCGTTCGAGCATGGGATTGGATTCCAGCGCTTCCTGGATTTCCTGCTGGAGGTCCAGGGTCGATAGCTGGAGAAGGCGGATGGCCTGTTGCAACTGCGGTGTCATCGTCAGTTGCTGGCCCATACGTAGGACGAGCGATGGTTTCATGGCAGGAACTTAACACCTTGGTCGCCGGCGCGAAGCGCCTTCTACTACGGGTACCGAGGTACCCGGCTTATGTCGTAAGCAAATTATATGCCTGAAACCTGAGTGTTTGCCTAGGGCGCCATGAAAATTAATGCCCGCAGGAGGGCGATGGCGCCCTTGGGCTTTACAAGCGAAACTCGTGGCCCAGGTAGACTTCGCGGACCAGATCGTTGGCCAGGATGGTCTGGGCATCGCCTTCGGCGATCAACTGGCCATCATTGACGATATAGGCCGTTTCACAGATATCCAGGGTCTCGCGGACGTTGTGGTCGGTGATCAATACGCCGATGCCCTTGGTCTTGAGGTGGTGGATGATCTGCTTGATGTCGCCCACCGAGATCGGGTCGACACCGGCAAAGGGTTCGTCCAGCAGGATGAACTTGGGCGCGGTGGCCAGTGCCCGCGCGATCTCCACGCGGCGGCGTTCACCACCCGAGAGGCTCATGCCCAGGTTGTCGCGAATGTGCGTGATGTGGAACTCCTGCAGCAGGCCTTCGAGCTCGGCCAGACGGGCCGCGGCGTCGAGTTCCTTGCGGGTTTCCAGGATGGCCATGATGTTGTCGGCCACCGACAGCTTGCGGAAGATCGAGGCTTCCTGCGGCAGGTAGCCGATACCCGAACGGGCGCGGCCGTGCATCGGCTGGTGGCTGACATCCAGGTCGTCGATGAGGACGCGACCCTGGTCGGCCTGCACCAGGCCGACGATCATGTAGAAACAAGTGGTCTTGCCGGCACCGTTGGGGCCCAGCAGGCCGACGATCTGTCCGCTTTCGATGGACAGGCTCACGTCGCGTACGACTTGTCGGCTCTTGTAGCTCTTGGCCAGGTGCTGCGCTTTCAGGACTGCCATTACTGGGCCTTCTGCGGTGCGTCGGATTTCTTCTTGGGCTGGATCACCATGTCGATCCGCGGACGAGGCGTGGTGACCTTGCTGCCCGTGGCACGGCCGGCGTTGACCACCTGGCGCACCGTGTCATAGACGATCTTCTCGCCTTCGGAGGTGTTGCCGTCGTTGATGACCTTGGCCTTGTCGATCAGCACGATGCGGTTCTGCGCCGCGAAGTACTGGATGGTCACGCCGTAGGCCTGCACGATGGGCTTGTCCACTGCAGGTTTCTGCTCGTAATAGGCCAGGTTGCCGACGGCAGTGAACACGTCCACGTCGCCGGTGGCGTTGCGAGTGATGGTCACGGTGTTGCCGGTGATCTTCATCGACCCCTGGGTAATGATCACATTGCCCTTGTAGGTCGCCACACCCTGTTTGTCGTCGAGCTGGGCATCGTCGGACTGGATATGAATGGGCTGATCGCGGTCAGTGGGCAGTGCCCAGGCGCTCGCGCTTCCCAGTGCTGCGCTCAGGCTGAGCAAAAAGGGGAGGGTTTTAACGAGCCTCATACTGTCCTCTTACGTTGGACAGCAAGTTGATCTTGCTGTCATTCAGATACGCTTTCATGCCCTTGGCCGTCGACACGCCACCGGCGCCGTCAATTCTAACGTCTTGGTCGGTCTGCGCATATTGCTTCTGTGGGAAAACGGTCATGCGCGAGCTGGTGATCAGCGTGGCGCGGCTTTTCTGGTCGGTGCGCGCGATGCGAACCGAATCGATCAGCTCGACCTGGCTGCCATCGGGATTGACCTCGCCACGGTCGCTGGTCACGTGCCATGGATAGACAGTGCCGCGGTACAGCTGCATGTCGGGCTTGGTCAGCAAGGTCACCTGCGAGGTCTTGACGTGCTCGACCTTGTCGGCGGTCATGTCGTACTGCACGCCACCGTCGGGCAGGTACTGGCGAGCCTTCGCGTTAATAGCGTAGTAATCGATCTGGCTTTCGTCGACGGCCGCGGCTGGCTGGTCGAGGAAGCGCTCCGGACTGATGTCCCAGTAGCCGATGGCGGCGAACAGCAGCCCCAGCACACCCAGGATCACGATATTGCGGATTTTCTTGTTCAGCATGTCAGGCCCTACAGGTAGGCGGCGCGGGCCGCTTCGAGATTGCCTTGAGCAGCCAGGATCAGCTCGCAGAACTCGCGCGCTGCGCCCATGCCACCACTGGCCTGGGTCACACCGTCGGCATGCTGGCGCACGAACGCATTGGCATTGGCCACTGCCATGCCCAGCCCCACCCGGCGAATCACCGGCAAGTCGGGCAGGTCGTCACCCAGATAGGCCACTTGCTCATAGCTCAGACCCAGTTCGGCGAGCAGACCATCGAGTACCACAAGTTTGTCTTCGCGGCCCTGGAACAGGTGGGCGATGCCCAGGTTGCGGGCGCGCCGCTCCACCACCGGGCTGCTGCGGCCGGTGATGATCGCAGTGGTCACGCCGCTGTTGATGAGCATCTTGATCCCTTGGCCATCCAGCGTGCTGAAGCTCTTGAACTCGCTGCCGTCGGCTAGGAAATACAGGCGGCCATCGGTCAGTACGCCGTCGACGTCGAATACGGCCAGCTTGATGGCCTTGCCACGTTGCAGAAGCTCGCTGCTGCCAGTATCGGTCATTGCGTCATTTCCGGTCATTACATGACTCCCGCGCGCAGCAGGTCGCCCAGGTTGAAGGCGCCTACCGGACAGTCCTGGTCATCGACCACGACCAGTGAGTTGATCTTGTTGTCTTCCATGATCTTCAGCGCCTCGGCGGCCAGCATGTCGGCGCGTGCGGTCTTGCCGTGGGAAGTCATGACGTCTTCGATTCGAGTGTTGTGGACATCGATGGTGCGATCCAATGCGCGCCGCAGGTCGCCATCGGTGAAGATCCCGGCCAGGCGACCGTCGGCCTCCAGGACGGCGGTCATGCCCAGACCCTTGCGGGTCATTTCCATCAGCGCATCGCGCAGCAGCGTACCGCGTGCTACCTGTGGCAGCGCAGTGCCGGTATGCATGACGTGTTCGACCTTGAGCAGCAGGCGACGACCCAGGGCGCCGCCGGGATGGGAAAAAGCAAAGTCATCGGCGGTGAAGCCTCGCGCCTCGAGCAGGGCGATGGCCAGGGCATCGCCCAGCACCAGGGTCGCCGTGGTGGAGGAGGTCGGTGCCAGGTTCAACGGGCAGGCTTCCTGGGCGACACGGGCGTCGAGGTTGACCTCGGCGGCCTGGGCCAGGGGCGAGTCGGGGTTGCCGGTCATGCTGATCATGGGAATGCCCATGCGCTTGATCAAAGGCAGCAATGTGACGATTTCTGCGGTCGAACCGGAGTTGGACAGGGCCAGGATGACGTCCTGGCGGGTGATCATGCCCATGTCGCCGTGGCTGGCCTCGGCAGGATGCACGAAAAACGCCGGGGTGCCGGTGCTGGCCAGGGTCGCGGCGATCTTGTTGCCGATGTGCCCGGATTTGCCCATGCCCAGCACGATCACGCGACCGTCGCTTTCGAGGATCAGTTCGCAGGCGCGCACGAAATCGGCATCGATATGGGCAAGCAGGCCCTCTACCGCTTCGATCTCGAGACGGATGGTGCGGTGCGCGGATTGGATCAGGTCGCTGGTCTGGCTCATGGCGAAAATCGGTAGGCCCGGTGAAAAGGCGGCGATTATAGCGGGAATGGGCGAGCGACTCACCTGCCTATTTTGCGGCCTGTACAAATCAACGACACGGCACGCCAATGGATCGATCTTGGGCGGCACCTGTCTGCAATGCTATAGTTCGCCGCTTGTTCGGCCTGTCCGCGCCAAGTGTCTTCGGTCAGAAGATGAGCGTCCGAGGGTAAGGTTGCACTGCAAGGAGTTTAAATGAGTGCCGATAGCGCCTACGCGGTCGAGCTGAAAGGGGTTTCTTTCAAGCGCGGTGCGCGGAGCATTTTCAACGATGTCGATATCCGCATTCCTCGCGGCAAGGTCACCGGTATCATGGGGCCTTCAGGTAGCGGCAAGACGACGCTCCTGCGTCTGATGGGCGCCCAGCTGCGACCCACCGGCGGCGAGGTCTGGGTCAATGGCCAGAACCTGCCCAAGCTATCGCGCAGCGACCTGTTCGATGCGCGCAAGCACATGGGCGTGCTGTTCCAGAGCGGAGCGCTGTTCACCGACCTGGACGTGTTCGAGAACGTGGCCTTCCCGCTGCGGGTGCATACCGACCTGCCCGAAGACATGATCCGCGACATCGTTCTGATGAAGCTGCAGGCCGTCGGGCTGCGTGGCGCCATCGAACTGATGCCCGACGAATTGTCCGGTGGCATGAAGCGTCGTGTCGCATTGGCCCGTGCCATTGCCATGGATCCGCAGATACTGATGTACGACGAACCGTTCGTCGGCCAGGATCCGATCGCCATGGGCGTGTTGGTCCGGCTGATCCGTCTGCTCAACGATGCCCTGGGCATCACCAGTATCGTGGTCTCCCACGACCTAGCGGAAACCGCGAGCATTGCCGACTACATCTATGTGGTTGGCGATGGTCAGGTGCTGGGTCATGGTACGCCCGAGGCATTGATGGCGTCGGACAATCCGCGCGTCCGTCAATTCATGAAGGGCGATCCCGACGGCCCCGTGCCTTTTCATTTTTCCGCGCCCGATTACCGCGCCGATCTGCTGGGGAAGCGTTGATGCGCAAGAAATCAATCATGGAGCGAGTGCGCCTGTTCGGTCGATCGGCCATCGACATGGTCGGCATCCTGGGGCGTTCCGGGCTGTTCCTGGGGCACGCGTTGGTGGGCCGCGGCGGTATCGGTGGCGGTTTTCAACTGCTGATGAAGCAGCTGTATTCCGTGGGTGTGATGTCGCTGCTGATCATTGTCGTGTCCGGTGTGTTCATCGGTATGGTACTGGCGTTGCAGGGCTTCAGCATCCTGGCCAAGTACGGCTCCGAGCAGGCGGTCGGACAAATGGTCGCGCTCACGCTGTTGCGTGAACTCGGGCCGGTTGTGACCGCTCTATTGTTCGCCGGTCGCGCAGGGTCGGCACTGACCGCCGAGATCGGCAACATGAAGTCGACCGAGCAGTTGTCGAGCCTGGAAATGATCGGCGTCGACCCGCTCAAGTACATCGTTGCGCCAAGGCTGTGGGCCGGTTTCATTTCCCTGCCGCTGCTGGCCATGATCTTCAGCGTCGTCGGTATCTGGGGTGGATCCTGGGTGGCCGTCGATTGGCTGGGGGTTTACGAGGGATCGTTCTGGGCCAACATGCAGAACAGCGTCAATTTCACCGATGACGTGCTCAACGGTGTGATCAAGAGCCTGGTATTCGCTTTCGTCGTCACCTGGATCGCCGTATTCCAGGGGTATGACTGTGAACCCACGTCCGAGGGCATCAGCCGCGCCACCACCAAGACCGTGGTCTATGCGTCGCTGGCCGTCCTGGGCCTGGACTTTATTCTGACCGCCCTGATGTTTGGAGATTTCTGATGCAAAACCGATCAATGGAAGTCGGAGTCGGCCTGTTCCTTCTGGCCGGTATCCTGGCTTTGCTGCTGTTGGCCTTGCGTGTCAGTGGTCTGTCCACCAGCGCGAACACCGAGAGCTACAAACTTTATGCCTATTTCGACAATATCG
>NZ_DJUS01000087.1:2681-3046 GCF_002438365.1 Pseudomonas sp. UBA6276 | reverse complement strand
GCCATCGGCCAGGTGCTGCAGGTTGCCCACCCCACCGGAGGCGATCACCGGAATGCCCAGCGCATCGCTGATGGCGCGGGTCACGCCCAGGTCGAAGCCATTCTTCATGCCGTCCTGATCCATGCTGGTCAGCAGTATCTCACCCGCACCCAGGCCTTCCATCTTCTGCGCCCATTGCACGGCGTCCAGCCCGGTCGGTTTGCGACCACCGTGGGTGAAGATTTCCCAACGCGGCTCTTCGCCCGGCCCGGAAACCTTCTTCGCGTCGATGGCCACCACGATGCACTGCGAGCCAAAGCGCGAGGCCGCTTCGCCGACGAACTCGGGGTTGAACACCGCCGCCGTGTTGATCGAGACCTTGTCGG
>NZ_DJUS01000087.1:0-2543 GCF_002438365.1 Pseudomonas sp. UBA6276 | reverse complement strand
CCACGCGGCCGTTGTCCACGTCCAGGCAAGGGATGATGCGTTTGGCCAGGGCCATGGGGATTCTCCGATCGGATTGGGAGCAAGGTGCCGGCGGACGCGGCTTGCGCCGCTGCTACAGGGAGCCGGGGCGCGGGCCGCGTTTAGCCATTACGCGTTGTACGAATCGCAAAAAGCCTGGGCCTCGGCGACGTCCAGGGTGCCTTCGTAGATAGCCCGGCCAGTGATGGCACCGATGATGCCCGGGGCCTTGGCGTCCAGCAGGGCACGGATGTCGCCCAGGTTGTGGATACCGCCAGAAGCGATCACCGGGATCCTGGTCGCGGCCGCCAGGGCAGCGGTGAAGGGCACGTTGCAGCCCTGCATCATGCCGTCCTTGGCGATGTCGGTGTAGACGATCGCCGACACGCCGTCGGCCTCGAAGCGCTTGGCCAGGTCGATGACCTGCACCGTACTCACTTCCGCCCAGCCGTCGGTGGCGACGAAGCCGTCCTTGGCGTCCAGGCCGACGATGACCTTGCCGGGGAACGCACGGCAGGCCTCGGCGACGAACTCGGGCTGCTTGACCGCCTTGGTACCGATGATCACGTAGCTGACGCCAGCCTTGACGTAGTGTTCGATGGTTTCCAGCGAGCGGATGCCGCCGCCGATCTGGATCGGCAGATCCGGATAGCGCTTGGCGATCGCGGTGACCACCTCGCCGTTCACTGGCTGGCCTTCGAAGGCACCGTTGAGGTCGACCAGGTGCAGGCGACGGCAGCCGCCTTCGACCCACTTGGCCGCCATGCTCACCGGATCGTCCGAGAACACCGTGGAATCTTCCATGCGGCCCTGGCGCAGGCGCACGCAGGCACCGTCTTTAAGATCGATAGCGGGGATAATCAGCATCTGCAAAAACCTTCGGGGTCGGTGAACGGCGATGCTCGGAAGTCAGTTCTTCTCGAGCGCCCACAGGTCGCTCTCGATGCTTTCGAACCTCTCGCTGAGGTGCGCCTGCACATCGAAAATCGCCCTGTTGTAATAGTGTGGAGCCATTTCGCGGGTGAACAGCTCGAGCACCTCGAGGGCCTCGAACGAACCCAGGTCCAGATCGAAGCGGTCGCGCATGAACCGCTTGATCTTGTCGGCCGCTTCGCTTTCCTGCTCCGGCGTCAGGGTGAGAATGGGCGGCTTGCTGGCCTTGGCCATTACCAGCGTCCATCCCAGGCTGCGAAGTTCTGCAGCAGCTGCAGGCCATGGGTATGGCTTTTCTCGGGGTGGAACTGCACGGCGAAACGCGAACCTTCGGCCAGTGCCGCAGCGAAGTCGCGACCGTAATGGCCGCGCCCTACCACCTGGCCCGGCTTGCCGGCCTCGATGTAGTAGCTGTGCACGAAGTAGAAGCGCGCCAGGTCGGGGATGTCGTGCCACAGCGGGTGATCCACCGCCTGCTGCACTTCGTTCCAGCCCATGTGCGGGACTTTCAGGTGTTCGCCGTCTTCGTGCAGGTCCTTGCCGAAGAAGCGCACCTTGCCGGGAAACACGCCGATGCAGTCGACGCCGGCGTTTTCCTCGCTGTGCTCCATCAGCGCCTGCATGCCGACGCAGATCCCCAGAAACGGCCGGTCCCGACTGACTTCGCGCACCAGCGCATCGAAGCCCAGGCGGCGGATCTCGGCCATGCAATCGCGGATAGCGCCGACGCCGGGGAAAACCACTCGGTCGGCTTCGCGAATGACGTTGGCGTCACTGGTGATCAGCACCTTGCCGGCACCCACGTGCTCCAGGGCCTTGGCCACAGAGTGCAGGTTGCCCATGCCATAGTCGATTACCGCGACGGTCTGCATCAGAGCACGCCCTTGGTCGACGGCATCTGGCCGGCCATGCGTTCGTCGACGGCGACGGCCATGCGCAGGGCGCGGCCGAAGGCCTTGAACACGGTTTCGATCTGGTGATGGGTGTTGTGCCCACGCAGGTTGTCGATGTGCAGGGAGACATTGGCGTGGTTGACGAAGCCCTGGAAGAACTCCTGGAACAGGTCGACGTCGAAGCCGCCTACGGTGGCGCGGGTATAGGGCACGTGCATCTGCAGGCCGGGGCGGCCGGAGAAGTCGATGACCACGCGCGACAGCGCTTCGTCCAGCGGGACGTAGGCGTGGCCGTAGCGAAAGATGCCTTTTTTGTCGCCGATGGCCTTGGCGAACGCCTGGCCCAGGGTGATGCCGACGTCCTCCACGGTGTGGTGGTCGTCGATGTGCAGGTCGCCCTTGCACTCGATGTCCAGGTCGATCAGCCCGTGCCGGGCGATCTGGTCAAGCATGTGCTCAAGAAAAGGAACGCCGATATCGAATCGGGCCTTTCCGGTGCCATCCAGGTTGATCGAGGCTTTGATCTGGGTTTCCAGAGTGTTGCGCTCGACGAACGCGATACGTTCGGCCATCACCAGCTCCGCAAAATCGTTGGGCGAAAAAGGTGATCATTATAGGCACGCGGGCGGGAAACAGGAACACAAGAGGGGGGAATGGGTGATCTGCGGTGGCCTTTTCGCGGCCGATGACCGCTCCTAC
>NZ_DJUS01000030.1:0-13301 GCF_002438365.1 Pseudomonas sp. UBA6276 | reverse complement strand
CCGATCGTCACGACAAAATGCTCGAACTGGCCGAGCTGCTCGCAGACGTCCTGAAGAAAGCCGTGCCGTCGCTCGACGACAAGCAGGTCGAAGACGCCGGGATCTACATGGCGAAAAACCGCGACATCTTCGCCAAGGCGTTCAAGAGCCAGCCCGATGCATTGAACGAGCTGCTCACAGCCACGGCCGACAGCGCCGAGCAGGACTGATGGTCAGCTGCGCAGCGCTTCCACGAACTGCGCCAGCCAGGGTTCTGCATCGGTTTCCGGGTTGACGGTTTCGCTGGCGTCCAGGCGCAGCATGCCCTGCACTTCATGGATGCCCAGTTCGGCGAACAGCTCGCGCATCTGCTCGCCACCGCCGCAATAGAGGTCGTAGCTGGAGTCGCCCAGTGCAATGACGCCACCGGGCAATCCGCGCAATGCCGCCGGCAGCTCGTCGCGCAACTGAGCGTACAGCGGCATGATGTTGTCCGGCAGTTCCCCCATTCCAGTGGTCGACGTCACCGCCAGCAGCGCCTGGGGTGCGAACGTCAGAATCTCCTGCACAGTGGCTCTGGGGTTGTGCCAGGCCTGGATATCCTGTCGCTTGAGCAGCTGTTCGGCATGCCGAGCGACGTCCTCGGCCGCGCCATAGACCGAACCGCTGAGGATGGCAACTTTCATGATGACTGTCTCGAACCATTAAAAGGCATGATCTTAACAGCCCGTTCGCGCATTGAAAGGCAAGATCTGGCGCTCTGGTCCTCCTCCTGCGGCCCGTATGAATTAGACTAGGCTGTACGGTAGGGAACCTCTCACATGATCAATGCAAAGCTGCTGCAACGGGTGATCGATGCGTCGAACGACGGCATCGTCGTCGCCGAACAGGAAGGCGAGGACAATATCCTCATCTACGTCAATCCGGCCTTCGAACGCATGACCGGCTATAGCTCGCTGGAAATGCTCTACCAGGACTGCCGGTTGTTGCAGGGTGACGATCGTGACCAGCCGGCCCGTCGGCGCGTGCGCGAGGCGATCGATCAGGGCGTGGCGTGCCGCGAGGTGCTGCGCAACCATCGCAAGGACGGCAGCTGTTTCTGGAATGAGCTGTCGATCACGCCGGTCCATAACGAAAGTGACCAACTGATGTACTACATTGGGATCCAGAAGGATGTCAGCCGCGAGGTCGCGGCGCAGCAGCGTATCGTCGAACTGGAACAGCAGGTTGCAGCGCTGCAACGACGCGTCGCCGAACTCGAAACTTCTGCCCCTTCGAGTCCAGTGTGACGACGATGAACATTTTTCGAGGCCTCATCGAATTTTCATTCACCGCGAGCGTGCGCCATGCCGCCTGATGTATTGCTGACCCAGGACGAGCTGGATTTCCTGCGGGCCATGCAGGCCAATCCGCAGCTCAACGTGCGCGATACCCTTCTCAATGTTTCGGTGAAGGGTGGGCCGCAGGTGCGCGAGCTGCTGATGCGCCTGGCCTCCCATGAGCAGGTCACCATCGAGGCGCACCTGGAGAATCAGCAGATCAGTTTTCCGCTGCAGATCGTGGAGGACGATTTTCAGGCGGCCCATCTGGAACTGGGGGCGCCGAGTATCTATGAAGACGGGCCGATGCTGCGTCCATGGCGGTTGAGTCTGACCCAACCCATCGTGCTGCGCGATGGCGAAGGACGTGACAGCGACTTCTGGGTTCGCGACATTTCCTTCAAGGGCGCCCTGCTCGAGGCCCGCCATGGGGCCAAGGCGCCGGTCAGGTTCCAGCTGTGGTTCACGCCTGAAGGCTACGCGCCGATTCCGTTGCGCGGCTCGATGATTCGCGAAACCGAGCACGGCCTGTTCGCCTACCGCCTCAGCCAGAGCGACGCCCGGGCGATCGAATCGCTGCGTCAGTTCATCCTGCAGCAGCACCGTCTGGTGCATCCGCAACTTCATAGCTGACGCCGATCCAATCAGCTGTCCAGATGGCCCGCCAGGTACTGCTGCAGACGCCGCTGCATCAGGCGCCCATCGCTGCCCAGACACACGATTTCCGGAGACTGAAGGCTTTCCTGAACCGTCTCGGACAGCTCACCGGCCAATAGCAGCGGGCAACTCAAGGCGTTGTTCAATCGCTTCAACTGCCGGATCAGCGCCGGCGCCGGCGGGCGGTTGGAGAACAGCACGAGCGCCTGTGGGGCGAGTTTTTCGCAGACCAGGCTCAGCTCTTCGAGCGGCTGGCCCAAGCCCAGCAACTGCACGTCCACTTGCGGTCCGCTTAATAGCAGGCCGGTCACCTGAAGCTCGAGTTCGCGGCACTGATCGGGTATGGCCACCAGCACCACGCGGCTGTCCTGTCCTTGATCGGCAGTCAGGCGCAGGCGTTGCAGCGTGCGCGCACGCAGGAATGTATCGAGGAAGATCCATTCGCTGGCCTGGCCGAAGTGGCCCTGGTGCACGAGCAGTTCCTGCCATACCGGCATCAGCACCTGCTCGAAGGCCACGGCCAGCGGGTAACTGGAAAACACCTGACCATAGACCTGATCGAGCCTGGGTTCGGCGAATTCGCGCACGCATTGGCGGACCCGTTCCTGCCACTGCTGCCATTCACCCGGCTCGTCGCGGGCGCTGGGCGGTGGTGCTTCGGTCTGCTGGGTACGGGCGAGAATCTTGCCGACCTTGCTCACCGCCACCCCGCGCTCGATCCAGCCCAGGATGCTGCGCACCTCCTCGATATCGGCCAACGAGTACAAACGGTGCCCGCTTTCGGTGCGTGTTGGCTGCACCAAGCCATAGCGACGCTCCCAGGCACGCAACGTGACGGGATTGATTCCGGTCAGTCGCGCCACCTCGCGAATGGGGTACAGCTCGTCCAGCGCTGCATCTTGCACGCCAGGCAATCGGGTGCCGGATTCGCTCATTGCTAGTCAACCGCTGCCAGGAACATGAACCGACAGTGTAACCGCTGTGGGTACATAGAGGTTTGCGGATGAACCAACGGAAGGTAGATGTGCAACCGACCGTTTTCGGGAATAATACTTGCTTGATTCCAAATGCGGCCCACCACCCCGGCGCTGCATTCGATGGAGGCTCCTACCCGGAGCACCAGACTGTCTGGAGATACACAATGTCTACCTCCCCCGTTACCTTGATGGT
The DNA here is from genome assembly GCF_002438365.1 of Pseudomonas sp. UBA6276. Lineage (NCBI taxonomy): Bacteria > Pseudomonadati > Pseudomonadota > Gammaproteobacteria > Pseudomonadales > Pseudomonadaceae > Pseudomonas > Pseudomonas sp. UBA6276. The sequence goes on along the minus strand of NZ_DJUS01000030.1, from coordinate 10,176 downwards.
CGCGCGCCGCGTGGCCGATGGCAAATATCAGGACCTGATCGCCTGGTTGCATGAAGGCGAACAGCTTGCCACCGACTTTCCGGGCTACCTGGGTTCTGGCGTTCTGGCCCCCGCGCCAGGCGACGACGAATTCCAGATCATCTTCCGCTTCGCCGATGAAACCACCTTGCATGCCTGGGAGCATTCGGCTTCCCGTCGTTCGTGGCTGGGCCGTGGCAGCGACCTGTTCGCCCAACCCCATGTGCACCGCGTCAGCGGCACCGAAGGCTGGTTCGGCGACAGCGGCCTGCAGCGTCCACCGCGCTGGAAACAGGCCGTGGCCATCTGGCTGGCGTTCTTTCCGGTGTCGCTGATCTTCAACTTCCTGTTCGGCCACGTGCTGAACGAGATCAGCCTGGTGCCCAGAATCATGCTCAGCACCCTGGCTCTGACCCCGATCATGGTGTTCTTCTTCATTCCCTTGTCCACGCGCCTGCTGCGCAACTGGTTGCACGCCACCCCGGCCCGCGCCCCGCTGCCCAAGGCCAAAGTGGCCTGATCGGCCGGCCCTGCTGCGCTTTGTGGTATAAATCAGCGCAGCAACCTGCCGACGAAGAGCCCGCCACATGCCCCACCCGATCCTCATCACCGGTGCGAGCCAGCGCATCGGCCTGCACTGCGCCGAACGCCTGTTGGGCGAAGGTCAGCCAGTCATCATCAGCTACCGTCAGGAGCGCGAAACCGTCGCTCATCTGCGCGAGATGGGGGCGGTCACCATCCATGCCGACTTCGGTAGCGAGGCTGGTATTCTAGCGTTCATCGATGCGCTCAAGGCGCAGACTTCGCAGCTGCGCGCCATCGTCCACAACGCGTCGGCCTGGATCGCGGACAGTGCGGGAGACGAGGCGGCTGCGTTCCAACAGATGGTCAACGTGCACATGCTGGCGCCCTACCTGATCAACCTGCACTGCGCCGACCTGCTGCGCGCCTCCAGCCCGGCCGACATCGTCCACATCAGCGACGACGTGACGCGCAAGGGCAGCGCCAAGCACATGGCCTATTGCGCCAGCAAGGCGGGCCTGGACAACCTGACCCTGTCGTTCGCCGCGCGCTTCGCCCCGGCGATCAAGGTCAATGGCATTGCCCCGGCGCTGATCCTGTTCAACCCGGACGACGACGCCGACTATCGCTACAAGTCGCTGGCCAAATCGGCGCTGGGCATCGAGCCCGGTGCCGAGGTCATCTACCAGAGCCTGCGCTACCTGCTGGAAAACCCCTACGTCACGGGCACCACCTTGACCGTCAACGGCGGCAGGCACGTAAAATAGCGCCTGCCTGCCAGCCCGGACACGGCGCTGACCCCGAACATTCTGCGGAGCACACAACGATGGCACCATTGCAGCCAGGAATGGCACGTATCCGGGTCAAGGACCTGCGCTTGCGCACCTTCATCGGTATCAACGAAGACGAAATCGTCAACAAACAGGACGTGCTGATCAACCTCACCGTCCTGTACCCGGCACTCGAAGCGGTGCGCGACAACGATATCGAGCACGCCCTGAACTACCGCACCATCACCAAGGCGGTGATTCAGCACGTGGAGGGCAATCGTTTCGCCCTGCTCGAACGCCTGACCCAGGAAATTCTCGACCTGGTCATGCAGAACACCGCCGTGCGCTACGCCGAAGTGGAAGTCGACAAGCCCCATGCGCTGCGCTTCGCCGAATCGGTTTCGATTACCCTCGCTGGCAGCCGTTGACCGGTTGCCGCCCAGCTGGAGAGCGACATGAACGAACAGCAACGTCTGGAACTGGAGGCCGCAGCCTTCCGCCGTCTGGTCAAGCACCTGGACGAGCGCAAGGATGTGCAGAACATCGACCTGATGAACCTGGCCGGGTTCTGCCGCAACTGTCTGTCCAAATGGTACAAGGCCGCAGCCGACGAGCAGCAGGTCGAGGTCAGCCTGGACGAGGCCCGCGAAGTGGTCTATGGCATGCCGTACGCGCAGTGGAAGGCTCAGTACCAGCAGGAAGCCAGCGCCGAACAGCAGGCGGCCTTCGCCAAGGGGACGCCCAATGCATGATGTGAAGGCGCTGCGCACCAGCCTGGCCAGCGGCGAACATCAGTTCGCAACGACACTGGCGTTCGTCGCCGAGCACTATGCCTATACACCGCAGGGCTTCCGCAACGGTGCTTTGGACAATGCGGCCGGCCAGAATGAAGGCTCGTGCAAGACGTTGGGCCTGGCCCTGCTGGAAGGGCTGAGCGATGAAGAGGCATTGCTGGCGTTCGGCGAACACTACCGCTCGGTGGTGGCGACGCCCGACGGGAGCGATCACGGCAATATCCGCAACCTGATCGAGCATGGCCTGGCAGGGGTGACGTTCTCCGAACTGCCGTTGGCCCGCCTGGGCTGATCGACGGGCATGAAAAAACCGACCCTGTGAGGTCGGTTTTTTTGTGTCTGGCTCAAGGGCCTCTTCGCGGGTAGAACCCGCTCCCACAGGGTTCGGTCCATCACCCTTTGTAGCTGGAAACAACTGCCAGAGGCGATGCGGTCCACTGTGGGAGCGGGTTCTACCCGCGAATGCCGCGCCGCGGTTTCAGCTTAGAACGAAGCGTTGGCCAGCCCATCCAGATAACGCTCCACATCCAGCGCCGCCATGCAGCCAGCACCGGCCGAAGTAATTGCCTGACGGTATACATGGTCGGCCACGTCACCGGCCGCGAATACACCCTCGACGCTGGTGGCAGTCGCGTTGCCTTCACGGCCACCCTGCACCACCATGTAGCCGTCCTTGAGGGCCAGCTGGCCTTCGAACAGCGAGGTGTTCGGCGTATGGCCGATGGCGATGAACACGCCATCGACTTTCAGCTCTTCGGCAATGCCGTCGTTGTTGCGCAGACGCGCACCGGTCACACCCATGTTGTCGCCCAGCACTTCTTCCAGCGTGGCGTTGAGCTTGAGCTCGATCTTGCCTTCCGCCACGCGGGCATGCAGCTTGTCGATCAGGATCTTCTCGGCGCGGAAGGTATCGCGACGGTGCACCAAGGTGACCTTGCTGGCAATGTTGGCCAGGTAGAGAGCTTCCTCGACTGCCGTATTGCCGCCACCCACCACCGCGACTTCACGGTTGCGGTAGAAGAAACCATCGCAGGTCGCGCAGGCCGAAACGCCCTTGCCCATGAACGCTTCTTCCGACGGCAGGCCCAGATAGCGTGCGCTGGCGCCAGTGGCGATGATCAGCGCATCGCAAGTGTAGGTCGCACTGTCGCCGGTCAGAGTGAACGGCTTGGCAGCGAAGTCCACAGCGTTGATGTGATCGAAGACAATCTCGGTTTCAAAACGCTCGGCATGCTCGCGCATGCGCTCCATCAGTGCTGGCCCGGTCAGACCATGGGGGTCGCCCGGCCAGTTGTCGACTTCAGTCGTGGTGGTCAGCTGGCCGCCTGCCTGCATGCCGGTGATCAGCAACGGCTTGAGGTTGGCGCGGGCAGCGTAGACGGCGGCGCTGTAACCGGCAGGGCCGGAGCCCAGGATGATCACGCGGGAATGACGAACTTGAGACATGACGAGCTCCTGACTGCCGGACGTTGACGCCGATCCGGTACGGCTGGAATAAAAAGGACTGGCAAGACACCTTGGGGAAGGTTCAATGCCGCCAGCCCGTAAACTTCAAAAGGAAGGGTTGAAAATCGAATGCGCCAAGCTTAACGACGTAAGCCCGATTAGGGAAATACCCTTTGGCAATCCGATCCATAGCCCTCTTCTATGCGGACATCTTCAACCGCTGAGGATCGCACCAGGTTGTTACCAGCCATTGCCGTGGTTCCCGCGCCCGTGCAAAGCCGGTACTGTCAGCACGTTTTCACTGTCTTGGAGTTGTCCATGCCTGTCCCTGCACTGTCCGGCCCGCAATACCTGCGCGAAGGCCTGAAAATGGTCTTGTCTCCCGGGCTGCGTTTGTTTGTGCTGCTGCCGTTGGGCATCAACCTGGTGTTGTTCGTGGGCCTGATCTACTTCGCTGGGCACCTGTTCAGCGGTTGGGTCGATCACTTGATCCAGAGCTTGCCGCACTGGCTCAGCTTTCTCAGCTTCATCCTCTGGCCGCTGTTCGCCGTACTGGTGGCGTTCATGGTGTTTTTCAGCTTCACCATGCTGGCCAATATCATCGCCGCCCCGTTCAATGGTTTCCTGTCGGAAAAGGTCGAGGTGGTGGCGCGAGGCAAGGACGAGTTTCCGCCCTTTCGCTGGGCCGAGCTGCTCGAAATGATTCCGCGCACTCTGGCTCGCGAAGCCCGCAAGCTGGGGTATTTCCTGCCCCGTGCGCTGGCGCTGTTCGTCCTGTCGTTCATCCCCATGCTGAACATCATCGCCGCTCCCCTGTGGCTACTGTTCGGTGTGTGGATGATGGCGATCCAATACATCGACTACCCCGCCGACAACCACAAGATGAGCTGGCAGGACATGCTCGCCTGGCTACGCCAAAAGCGCTGGCGCAGCCTGAGTTTCGGCGGCATCGTGTACCTGGCGCTGCTGATTCCGGGGGTCAACGTCCTGATGATGCCGGCCGCGGTGGCAGGGGCGACGTTGTTCTGGGTGCGTGAGCGGGGGTGAGTCATTGCGGTGCGACCGATCACGGCTCGCACCGCTGGTGATGGCGTCATGAATTCCTCACGAATGCGCCACACCAACGCAATACAAGTCCCCGAAACTGTCTGAATGACAGCGCTCCCACTCCATATCACCCTCGTCTCCGAAACCTTCACCCCCGAGATCAACGGGCTTGCCAGCACGCTCGACCATTTGTGCCAAGGATTGCGCGGCCGTGGACACCATGTGGATGTAGTGCGGCCCCGGCAAGTGCAGGACAGCGCGCCGAGCGATGATGTGATGCTGTGTCGCGGCTGGCCGATTCCTGGCTACCCTGGGCTGCAGTGGGGCGAGTCGTCCATGGGGCGGCTGGTGCGGCGCTGGCGGTCGAGGCGGCCCGATGTGGTGTATGTCGCAACGCCCGGCCCCTTGGGCTTGAGCGCGCTGCGTGCCGCCCGGCGCTTGGGTGTCCCGGTGGTCAGCGGCTTCCACACCAACTTTCAGCAATACGCCGCGCACTGCGGGCTGGGGCTGCTGGCACGTCTGGTGACCCATTATCTGCGCTGGTTTCACCGTCGCACCTGCATGACCCTGGTGCCCTGCATCAGCCAACGTCTGGAGTTGCAGCGGCGAGGCTTCGAGCGGTTGCATCTGCTGGCGCGCGGTGTCGACAGCCAGCTGTTTCATCCCCGGCGGCGCAGCACGGCCCTGCGCCATCGCTGGGGGCTGAGCGAGGGCGACCTTGCTGTGCTCTATGTCGGACGTCTTGCGCAGGAGAAGAACCTGGACCTGCTCGCGCGCACGTTTGCCCACCTGCAGGTGCAGCATCCGCAGCGATTGATCAGGTTGATCGTGATCGGCGATGGCAGTCGGCGCAGCGATCTGCAGCGGCAGGTGCCCGACGCGATTTTCTGTGGAGCGTTGCGTGGCGAAGCGCTGGCGGAGCATTACGCCAGTGGTGACATCTTCGTGTTTCCCAGCCTCACCGAGACTTTCGGCAATGTGGTGCTGGAAGCGCAGGCATCGGGGCTGGCCGTGGTGGCCTACGATGAAGCCGCGGCAGCGCAGCACATTCGCCACGGCCACAGTGGCGCGCTGGCCATGCCTGGTGACGAGGCGGCCTTTCTGGAAGCCGCTGGCTGGTTGCTGGAAGACGAAGAGAACCTGCGCAGGGTCCGCCTCAACGCGCGGCGACATGCCCGACTTCAGGGTTGGAGTGCGATCGTCGAGCAGTTCGAGCAGCAGCTGACGAACGCCTGCGCGCCGATACCTTCGGCAAGCTTTGCAAGGACTGCAACGAGTCCCCGGGGCTGAACCGTACGCTGCGTGTCAGCCAGACCGCGTTGACCCTTCGCGGCCGATGACCGCTCCTACAAGGGGCCAAAAAAAACAGGGGGCACGTCGCTGACGTGCCCACTGTTTGCATCTGCGCCTGATAGCTCCAAAGAGCACCGTGCTCAGATCAATGGTGGTGACCACCTTCGCCGTGCACGTGGCCGTGCGCGACTTCTTCCTGGCTGGCGTCGCGGATGTCGACGACCTTGACCTTGAAGTGCAGGCGCTGACCGGCCAGCGGGTGGTTGCCGTCGACGGTGACGTCGTCGCCGTCCAGGTCGCGAATGGTCACGATCTGCATCTGGCCATCGGGTGCGGAAGCGTGGAACTGCATGCCCACTTCCAGCTCGTCGACGCCTTCGAACATGCTGCGCGACAAGGTGCTGACCAGTTCGGCCGCGTACTCGCCGTAGGCATCTTCGGGCTCGATCGCCACGTCCAGGTCGTCGCCGACCTGCTTGCCTTCCAGAGCCTTTTCCAGGCCAGGAATGATATTGCCAGCGCCCTGCAGATAAACCAGCGGCGCGCCGCCGGCGGAGCTGTCGATAACCTCACCAGCGTCGTTGGTCAGGGTGTATTCGATGGAGACAGCCTTGTTGGCGGCGATCAGCATGAGGAAGACCTTTTGCATAAGAATGTAGAACGACCAAGTGTAACCAAGGGTTGGCTTGAAAGCGAACCCACTCGGCCGACGGATGACCCGAGGCGATGTGCCCAGCCCGTGAAGGCCTTGGCACCTGCCATGAAATTATGACTGTGCACGGCGCGATTCGTTTCTACTTGCGGGCCGTGGCGTGAAGCTTGTAGCGTGCAGCCCAAAGCTCACCCGAGAAGCTCGCATGCAAACTTTCTTCATCGCGCCGACTGACTTTGGCGTAGGCCTGACCTCCATCAGCCTGGGGCTGGTAAGGACCCTGGAACGCGCCGGCCTGAAGGTCGGTTTTCTCAAGCCCATCGCTCAGCCACACCCCGGCGACCTGGGCCCGGAACGCTCGACCGAGCTGGTTGCGCGCACCCATGGCCTGCAGCCGCCCAAGCCCTTGGGCCTGGCCCACGTCGAGCGCATGCTGGGCGATGGGCAGCTCGACGAGCTGCTCGAAGAGATCCTGACGCTTTATCAGCAAGCCTGCGCCGGCAACGACGTGGTCATCGTCGAAGGCATGGTGCCGACCCGCAACGCCAGTTATGCCGCCAGGGTCAACCAGCACCTGGCGAAAAGCCTGGATGCCGATGTGGTGCTGGTGTCGAGTGCCGAAAACGAGGTGCTTGCCGAGCTCTCCGGCCGGGTCGAGTTGCAGGCGCAGTTGTTCGGCGGCCCACGCGACCCGAAGGTTCTGGGCGTCATCCTCAACAAGGTGCGTACCGATGAAGGCATGGAGGTGTTCGCCGCGCGCCTCAAGGAGCACTCGCCCCTGCTGCGTAGCGGTGATTTTCGCCTGCTCGGCTGCATCCCCTACCAGGCCGACCTGAACGCGCCGCGCACCCGTGACGTGGCCGAACTGCTCGGCGCCCAGGTGATCAACGCCGGCGACTACGAGCAGCGGCGGATGAACAAGATCATCATCTGCGCCAGGACCGTGCTCAATACCGTGCAGTTGCTCAAGCCGGGCGTTCTCGTGGTGACCCCGGGCGATCGTGACGACATCATCCTGGCCGTGAGCCTGGCGGCCATGAACGGCATGCCTCTGGCCGGGCTGCTGCTGACCAGCGACACCCTGCCCGACCCACGCATCCTCGAACTGTGCCGGGGCGCCCTGCAGGCCGGTTTGCCGGTGCTGTCGGTGAGCACCGGCTCCTACGACACCGCCACACGCCTGAACCAACTGAACAAGGAAATCCCCATCGATGACCGCGAGCGTGCGGAGATCATCACCGATTTCGTCGCCGGCCACCTGGATGCCCAGTGGCTGCATCAGCGCTGCGGCACGCCACGGGAGCTGCGGCTGTCACCGGCCGTGTTCCGCTATCAGCTGATCCAGCGCGCGCAGCAGGCCGACAAGCGCATCGTCCTGCCCGAAGGCCACGATCCGTTGACCATTCAGGCAGCGGCCATCTGCCAGACCCGCGGCATTGCCCGCTGCGTGCTGCTGGCCAAGCCCGCCGACGTGCACGCGGTGGCCAGTGCCCAGGGCATCGAGCTGCCCGAAGGGCTGGAGATCCTCGACCCCGACCTGATTCGCGGTCGCTACGTGGAGCCGATGGTGGCGCTGCGCAAGAGCAAGAGCCTCAATGCGCCCATGGCCGAGCAGCAGCTGGAAGACAACGTGGTGATCGGCACCATGATGCTGGCTCTGGATGAAGTCGACGGTCTGGTCTCGGGCATTCTCCATTCCACCGCCAACACCATCCGCCCGGCCCTGCAGTTGATCAAGACGGCACCGGGCTGCAGCCTGGTGTCGTCGGTGTTCTTCATGCTGTTTCCCGATCAGGTGCTGGTGTATGGCGACTGTGTGATGAACCCCCACCCCAGCGCTGCCGAACTGGCGGAAATCGCCCTGCAGAGCGCCGACTCGGCCGAAGCGTTCGGGATCGCCGCGCGGGTAGCGATGATCAGTTATTCCAGCGGCAACTCGGCCAGCGGCGAAGAAGTGGAGAAAGTCCGCGAGGCGACCCAGCTGGCGCAGGAGGCCCAGCGTGATCTGTTGATCGACGGCCCGCTGCAATACGACGCCGCCGCCAACGAAAACGTCGCACGCCAGCTGGCTCCGGACAGCCAGGTCGCCGGTCGCGCGACGGTGTTCGTATTTCCCGACCTGAACACCGGCAACACCACCCACAAGGCGGTCCAGCGCAGTGCCGATTGCGTCAGCCTGGGGCCGATGCTGCAAGGGCTGCGCAAACCGGTCAACGACCTGCCGCGTGGCGCCCAGGTCGACGACATCGTCTACACCATTGCCCTGACCGCCATCCAGGCCAACCGCACCCTCGACCTCTAGGAACATCATCTTGCAGATTCTTACCGGGCTGTGCGCCGCCCTGCTGCTGGCCCTTAACACCATCGTTTGCTGCACGCCGCTGTTCATCGTCAGCCTGATCAAGCTGTGCCTGCCCTTCGCGGCGGCGCAGCGCCTGACCGATGAACTGATGCGCCACATCCACGAAGCCTGGATCAGCAACAACAAGGCCTGGATGAACCTGCTCGGCGGCATTGGCTGGAAGGTCGAGGGCTTGCAGGGGCTGGACTACCAGCATTCCTACCTGGTGACCAGCAACCACCAGAGCTGGGTGGATATCCTGGTCCTGCAATACGTGCTCAACCGACGCATCCGACCGCTGAAGTTCTTTCTCAAGCGCGAGCTGATCTGGGTACCTGTCATCGGCCTGGCCTGGTGGGCGCTCGGTTTCCCGTTCATGAAGCGCTATTCGAAGGCCTATCTGGCCAAGCATCCGGAGAAGAAAGGCGAAGACCTGCTCACCACCCGCCGCGCCTGCGCCCGCTTTCGCGGCAAGCCGACCGCCATCTTCAACTTCGCCGAAGGCACCCGCTTCACCCCGGCCAAACACGCCCAGCAAGCCTCACCGTTTCGCCACCTGCTCAAACCCAAGGCTGGAGGCATCGCCTTCGTGCTCGATGCCATGGGCGAGCAGTTGCAGTCGATGGTCAACGTGACGATCTACTACCCACAGGGCGCACCCGGATTCTGGGACCTGCTGTGCGGCCGAGTGGGTGAAATACACGTGCTGTTCGAGGAACTGCCGATCCCCGAGCAATTCATCGGCCACAGCTATGACCAGGACGAGACGTACCGAGCGCTGTTTCAGAGCTGGGTGAATACGCTGTGGACACAGAAGGACGCAACGCTGGAGCGACTCAAGCTGGAGCAGCCTGAGAAAGACTGATCGCCCATGAAAAATCCCGCTGCCAGAGCGGGATTTTTGCAAGCCTTGCAGTGATTACTGCTGCTGGGCCGGCTGCGAGTACTGCTGGCCGGGAATCGGCTTGAGGTTGACTTCGACACGGCGGTTCTGGGCACGGCCGTTGGCGTCGGCGTTACTGGCGATCGGCTGATCGGGACCTGCGCCGCGTACCGACAGGCGCGAGCCATCCACGCCCTGCGCAGTCAGATAGTTGCTGACCGCTTGGGCACGCTGCAGCGACAGGTCCATGTTGTGCTGACGGCTGCCGGTGCTGTCGGTGTAGCCGACGATCTCGATGTTGTTCTCGTTGAACTGCTTGAACGAATTGCCCAGGTTGTTCAGCGGCGTGTAAAAGCTGCTGGAGATGTTCGACGAGTCGGTGGCGAAGGTGATGTTGCCCGGCATGATCA
>NZ_DJUS01000032.1:0-6837 GCF_002438365.1 Pseudomonas sp. UBA6276 | reverse complement strand
ACTTCGGTGTGTTCGACTGGGGTGGCCTGTCGGTCGACCCAGTACGCCAGGTGGCCTTCGTCAACCCAAGCTACATGGCTTTCCGCTCCAAGCTGGTGCCTGCTGCAGAAGTGGCCGGCGGCCCTGGTCGCAAGAGCGAAACCGAAGGCGTGCAGCCGAACAAGGGCGCACCTTATGGCGTGATCCTGGAAGCGCTGCTGTCGCCGATGGGCCTGCCGTGCCAGGCTCCGGCCTGGGGCTACGTTGCGGCGGTCGACCTGACCACGCACCAGACCATCTGGAAACACAAGAACGGTACCGTGCGCGACAGCTCGCCTGTGCCGATCCCGTTGACCATGGGCGTGCCAAGCCTGGGTGGTACGTTCACCACCGCCAGCGGCCTGTCGTTCCTGAGCGGTACGCTTGACCAGTACCTGCGTGCCTACGACATCCGTAACGGCAAGCAATTGTGGGAAGGCCGCCTGCCAGCGGGCGCGCAGACCACCCCGATGACCTACACCGGCAAGGACGGTCGTCAGTATGTGGTGGTGGTTGCCGGCGGGCATGGCTCGCTGGGCACCAAGCAGGGTGACTACGTGATGGCGTTCGCATTGCCTGAAAGCAAGTGATGCTGGCGTAACGTAAGACGGCTCCTTCGGGAGCCGTTTTTTTTGAGGGGGGTCAGTGGAGGCCTATTCGCGGGCAGAGCCCGCTCCCACATAGCTGGGTATGAAGCAAAACCTGTGGGAGCGGGCTTGCGCGTTAGGCGGCGAATAGGGCCCCGAATAGGGCTTCACTGACACCCCCTACTTCTCAATCACCTCTCCCCGCTGCGCCGCCAGCCTGGCCAGCAGCCGATTCTGCGCCGGCACCGGAACCCCCTGCGCTTCCATGGCCTTGATCAGATCCTCCACCAGCGCATTGAACTCACTGCGGCTGATGTTCTGCCCCTTGTGCGCCTCGGCCATGTCATCGCCGGTGTAGGTGCACGGCCCACCCGCCTCGACGCAGAACCTGTCAATCAATTGCCGACGCAACAACTCGATGTTCACGTTGCGAAAGTGCGCGACGATCCGCTCGTCCCGGGCCACGTTCAGCAACATTCCCTCCACGATCCGGCTGATCCCCGGCTTGCCGCCGAGTGCCTGGTACAGGCTGTCGTCACGCGCTGGCTGCTGTTGGCCCGCGCAGGCACCCAGCAACAGGGCCATGCCCAGCACATAAAGGCGCATCTCAGAAACTCCCCTGCACGGACAGGTAGGTACCGTTCTGGTTATCCAGCGTGGCGATTTCACCCAGCCGCGCATAGGCCAGCACGATCGCCAGATGCTTGTTGGGGAAATACCCCAGGAACACATCCGCCCAATCGCTTTCACCGGCGAACGACAGGTTGTCCGGCTTCTCCCGGTACTCCACACCCAGCGCCCAGCGCGGGTTGAACAGCACGGCCACCGACCCTTCTTTCAACAGGCTGCGGCTGTCATGCCGGTCGCCGCCAAAACCCAGCAGGCCCAGTTCGTTGGCGCGGCTGTAGCGCACACCGCCGTTGATCAGCAGGTTGTAGCCGAACGCCGCGCCCATGAAGAGGCGACTGGCCGTAAGGTAGCCCTCGACATCTTCGTCACGCTGCGCGCCGACCAGACTGGGGATGAGAAAATCCTTCTGCCGCTTGTATGCCAGACCCAGCGCCACTTGCGGCAGCTGGTCGTAGATCAGATCGCCGAACAGACGCACCTTCACGCCAAACACATCCTGGCTGAGGCTGTCTTCGGGCAGCCCCAGCTTGTGCACCAGCGAGCCCAGGTCGAAGCGTTGCCTGGCGTAGGAAAATTCGATGCGATTCCCATAGCTGGCGGCCATGCCGGCTACGTCCAGCCGGTAGTCAGGCAGGTCCACGCGCGTGGCGAACGCCGTTGCGCCCCACTCGCCTTCTTCGCCGTAACCGGACAGCACCGCCCAAGGCGTGATGCCGCCGCCCGCAGCCCCGTCGATACTGCTGGCACCGCCGGTCGCCAGCAGGCGGCCTTCACTGGCATGAAGAGAAGGCTGCCAACACAGGGCCAGCGAGCACAACAACAGGGCTTTTCGCATCATGACCTCAGTGAACAACGGCAGTCGAGGTGGGCAAAGGAGGCTGCATCCAGGCTTCGAAGGCAGCCGCCGTCAAAGGTCGGCTAATCAGATAGCCTTGGGCGGTATCGCAGTTCCAGCGCTCCAGCAGACGCAGGCTGTGTTCGTATTCCACGCCCTCGGCCACGACTTTGAGGCCCAGGTTATGGCTCATCTCGATGGTGGAACGAACGATCACCGCATCCTCGCTGGTTTCATCCAGGTTACGCACGAACGACTGGTCGATCTTCAGCTCCTGCACCGGCAAGCGCTTGAGGTGGGCCAATGACGAATAGCCGGTGCCGAAGTCGTCGACCGACAGGCTGATACCGCTGTCGCGCAGGCTGTTGAGCACCTTCAAGGCTTTTTCCGGCTCACGCATGATTGCGCTTTCAGTGATCTCGAAGATCAACTGCTCGGCTGATATGCCGTACAGATCGAGCAGGCGCAGGACACGCTCGTGCAGATCGGCTCCGAGCAGATCGTCCGCGGAAATGTTCAGCGACAGCTGCACGACAAGGCCGCGGGCGTTCCACTCGCTCAACTGCCGAATGCCTTCCTCGATGACCCAACGGGTCAGGGTCTGGATACTGCCGGTGCGCTCGGCCAGTTCGATGAACTCACCGGGCGAGACGTTGCCCAGTTGCGGATGTTGCCAGCGCAGCAAGGCCTCGGCCTGACGGACCTGCTTGTCGCGCAGGTCCAGCTTGGGCTGGTAGTGCAAGGACAACTCGTTATTCGCCGCCGCGCGGCGCAGGTCGCGGATCAGGCGCACCTGACGCTGGTGCGCCAGGTCCCGGCCGTGCTGATACACCTGCAGGCGCCCCGGCATGTCGGCGGCGTCGCGCATGGCAATGGCCGAGCGCGCGAGCAATTCTTCGGCACTCAAGCCGTCGGCGGGAAAGGCGGCGATGCCGATGCGGCAGTCGATCGCCACGTCGTGCCCCCCGAAACGATGAGGCTGCAGCAACACCTGTTGCAGTTTGTCGGCCACCGCCACGGCGCTGTCGCTGTCGACGTTTTCCAGCAGCAGGAGAAATTCGTCGGTGATCAGGTGTGCCACCGTGTCGCCGGGCCGTACCAGTTCCAGCAGGGTCTGCGCGACTTGCTGGAGCAGCTTGTCGACAAAGGTCGGGCCGCCGCTTTCGCTAAGTTCACGCAAGTTATCGATACCGACGGACAGCAGCGCGATCGGGCGGTCGGCGGCAATCGCGCTGCCCAGCCGCTCCATGGCCAATGCGCGATTGGGCAGTCCGGTCAGGGCGTCGTGCAGGGCGTTGTGCGCCAGTCGCTGCTCGCGCTCGGCAATCCCCGCCTGCATACGGCCGATGGCCTGGGCCAGCACGCCCAGCTCGTCGGTACGGTCCAGCGGCACGTCGGTCTGGTAGTCACCATGGCCGATGCGCCCCGCGGCCCGAGCCAGGCTTTGCAGCGGCAGCGAGACACTGCGCGCCAGCAACAGCGCGCCCACCAGCGAGGCCAGCAATGCCGCCAGGGCAATGCCGAAGATATTGCGGTCGAGCGCCATGAACGGGCGCATGGCTTCGTCCAGCGGACTCTGCAGCAGCGCCATCACCCGCCCACCCTCGGCACCGCCGCTGCTGGCCAGCAGCAACGGCTGGCTCAGGTAGGTACGTTCCTCGTGTTCGGACAAGGAAATGCGTTGCGCCGCCGATTCATTGATCTGCATCCACTGGGCGATGCTGGCGGCCAGCTCTGCCGGCTGGGTGCTGACCAGCTCGCCGGCTCTGCCCGCCTCGCTGCTGAGAAAAGACACCTGCAGATTGGTCAGGGAATTCAGCTCCCGGGCAAGGGCCACGTCCATGCTGAAGCCCATCACCACGCGCGCGATCGGCAACGGCGCCAGCACCGGCGCCTCGACCAGCAGGTGCGGCAACCCCTGCAACGGCACGAACAGTACTGATTGATTGCTGCGGCGCAGTTCGCGCAGCGCCGTGTCGTAGCGAAACACGCTGCCGGTGGGGACCTGATCGACCGTACTGGCCAGGACCCGGCCGTCCATGTCCAGCACGAACATGTCGGTGGCACCGATACGTGCACCCTGGTTCTGCAGGGCCGAACGGATGGTCGCCGAATCGCCGCTGGACACCGCATCGCGGAAACCGAAGTCCGCCGCCAGCAACTGTACGCCGTCGCGCAAACGACGCCCGCGCATGTCCAGCAACCGCTCGAACACCCGCGTGCCCACCTGCAGCTGATCGCGGGCCTGGGCACGCACGGCGTCATTGGTGGCCACTTTGACGGCCACGGTCAACGCCCCTACCACTACCAACAGCAGCAGGATCAGGACGCAGGCGATACGCGCCTGGAAACTAGTGCGCAGCTTCACCGGCAGCCTTTTTGAATGCCTCACTGAATGGGCTGGTCGCCGGTTCCTGCACCGCGTCGTCCGCCGTCGCTTCGACCGTCAGGGTGTAGCGCTGCGTCATGTCCGTCGTCGTCATGTCCAGTTTTCCTGTCTGCTGCACGTGCGCATCTGCACTGCGCGGATGCCACAGACTCACTTGGTAGTGGCCCGCAGGCAATTGATCGAAACGCACGCGCCCTTGTTCATCACTGACGGCGAACCAGGGATCATCGGTCACGTAGACATAGCCCAGCATCCAGTCGTGAATGTTGCAGCCCAGCACCACGACGCCCGGCTTGTCGAACAACTCCGGCTGGCTCGGCGTGCCTTCGTACAGACGCAATTCGAAGCGCTTGGCCGGTGAAAAGGAATACACCTGATGGCGGATGTTGTCGTTGTTGGGGAACGACACCGACGTGCCCGTGGCGACCGCCAACACGTGCGGCAGATACTTCTGCGCACGCTGGTCCATGATCGCCGTGGCCTTTCTGGAGCCCACGGCAGCCGGGCCACCGGACAGGCTGAGCACCGCGTCGGCCAGAGGTGCGCCATCGGCCTGAACGATCCGTGCCTCGAACGAGGCAGCGCCGACCCAGGTACTGAAGACCAAACCGCTGAGCAAGGCGCCTAACCTGAGCATGAAATCTACCTGACGAATGGAAATGTTGCCTGCCGTCGCGTTCGGCCTGCGCCGGTTACAAGCCCGGTTACAACCCTTATCGGCCGCCTGCCGCAAAGCTTCAGTGCCGCCATTGAAACCAGTCGCCCCCCGCCCCATCTAAGCAGCATAGTCATTGACGCAGGTGCCCCATGAGCGACCAGCAGGAATCCAACGAGAATCCCTCCGAACATCTGGACAACGAGCACATCGAGCACTCGACCCACTCCAGCACCGAACTGGCCCTGCCTGGGCAGAACCTGCCGGACAAGGTCTACGTCATCCCGATCCACAACCGTCCGTTCTTCCCCGCGCAGGTGCTGCCGGTCATCGTCAACGAAGAGCCGTGGGCGGAAACCCTCGACCTGGTCGCCAACACCGAACACCACTCGCTGGCGCTGTTCTTCATGGACACCCCGCCCGACGACCACCGCCATTTCGATACCTCCAGCCTGCCGCTGTACGGCACCCTGGTGAAGATCCACCATGCCAGCCGCGAAAACGGCAAGCTGCAGTTCGTCGCGCAAGGTCTGTCGCGCGTGCGCATCCGCACCTGGCTCAAGCATCACCGTCCGCCCTATCTGGTGGAGGTCGAGTACCCGCAGCAGCCCATCGAGCCCACTGACGAGGTCAAGGCCTACGGCATGGCGCTGATCAACGCCATCAAGGAGCTGCTGCCGCTCAACCCGCTGTACAGCGAAGAGCTGAAGAATTACCTCAACCGCTTCAGCCCCAACGATCCCTCGCCGCTGACCGACTTCGCCGCCGCGCTCACCTCGGCCACGGGCAACGAGCTGCAAGGCGTGCTCGACTGCGTGCCGATGCTGCGACGCATGGAAAAAGTCCTGCCGATGCTGCGCAAGGAAGTCGAAGTCGCGCGTCTGCAGAAAGAAATCTCCGCCGAGGTGAACAAGAAGATCGGCGAGCACCAGCGCGAGTTCTTCCTCAAGGAACAGCTCAAGGTCATCCAGCAGGAGCTGGGCCTGACCAAGGACGATCGCAGTGCCGACGTCGAGCAGTTCCAGCAGCGCCTGCAGGACAAGACCCTGCCGCCCGCGGCGCAGAAGCGCATCGACGAGGAAATGCAGAAACTGTCGATTCTGGAAACCGGTTCGCCCGAGTACGCTGTCACACGCAACTATCTGGACTGGGCCACAGCCCTGCCATGGGGTGTCTACGGCAAGGACAAGCTGGATCTCAAGCATGCACGCAAGGTGCTCGACCAGCACCACGCCGGTCTGGATGACATCAAGACGCGCATCATCGAATTCCTCGCCGTGGGCGCCTACAAAGGTGAAATCAGCGGTTCCATCGTGCTACTGGTCGGTCCGCCGGGCGTGGGCAAGACCAGCGTCGGCAAGTCCATCGCCGAGTCCCTTGGCCGACCGTTCTATCGCTTCAGCGTTGGCGGCATGCGCGACGAGGCCGAAATCAAGGGCCACCGCCGCACCTACATCGGTGCCCAGCCGGGCAAGCTGGTGCAGGCGCTCAAGGACGTCGAGGTGATGAACCCAGTGATCATGCTCGACGAAATCGACAAGATGGGCCAGAGCTTCCAGGGCGACCCAGCGTCGGCACTGCTGGAAACCCTGGACCCGGAGCAGAACGTCGACTTCCTCGACCACTACCTGGATCTGCGCCTGGACCTGTCCAAGGTGCTCTTCGTGTGCACCGCCAACACGCTGGACTCCATTCCCGGCCCGCTGCTCGACCGCATGGAAGT
>NZ_DJUS01000057.1:3251-5412 GCF_002438365.1 Pseudomonas sp. UBA6276 | reverse complement strand
GCGGCAAGCTGTTCGTCGAGCACGGTCAGGAGATCTACAACGGTCAGATCGTCGGCCTGAACAGCCGTGACACCGACATGGGCGTCAACCCAACCAAAGGCAAGAAGCTGGACAACATGCGTGCCTCGGGTAAAGACGAGACCATCGCTCTGGTTCCGCCGGTTCGCTTCACTCTGGAACAGGCCCTGGAATTCATCCAGGACGACGAGCTGTGCGAAGTCACGCCGAAGTCGATCCGTCTGCGCAAGAAGATCCTGGACGAAGGCGAGCGTACCCGCGCTGCCAAGAAAGCCAAGAACTGATTCGTAGTTCCGGTTGATTGAAAAGCCCCCGGCGCGAAAGCGTTCGGGGGCTTTTTTATGGCTGTGGGTGCCAGCAGGTCTGGCCTCTTCGCGGGCAGAGACCCGCTCCCACAGGGGGCTTGGGTGTGTCAGGGAGGCCTTCGCGGGCAGAGGGCTCGCCGCCCACGGATGATCGCCGCCACTGTGGGAGCGGGTCTCTGCCCGCGAAGAGGCCGGCCCTGGCACCGCAAAGCCCTCTATCGTCCGCCCTCCAGTTTTCCACCCCCAGGCCGATAGCGCAGGCAATATCGATTCCCTCCGAAGGGGGCCCCATGCGCCTGCTACCCACCAAGATCATGTCCCGCTTCAGCCTGGGCATCGTGTTTATCCTGCTGGTAACTGCGGCCGCCATCTATGCGGTCATGGTGCTCAGCGGCGAGCCCAAGTTGATCCAGTCCAACACCAAGAGCGCCGAGCAGTCGGCCACGGCCATCGCGCGGCAACTGTCGGTCGAACTGGCCGAGATCGAAGGCCGCGTCGCTGCCTTGGCGAGCCTGGGAGCGACGCTGCCAGCGGACGTCGAGCTGGTGAAAGGTACCTTGGCTCCAATCATCGATTCCCAGGGCAATACCGCCATCGCCGGCGGTGGCCTGTGGCCCGAGCCGGACGCATTCAGCGCAGGCGTGGCCCGTCGCAGTTTCTATTGGGCGCGCAGCGGCCAGAGCCTGGGGTATTCGGAGGAGTACAACGCCAGCACTGTGGATGACTATCACACCGCCGACTGGTACTTGCAGGGCAAGGCCTCCACGCCCGGTCGCTGCGCCTGGTCGGATGCCTACGAGGACCCGGTCAGCAAGATTCTGATGACCACCTGTACCGTGCCCTACAGCCACGACGGCCGTTTCGCCGGCGTGGCGACCATCGACCTGACCCTCACGGGCCTGGCCGACTTCCTCAAGTCCAATGGGCAGGTCACCGGTGGCTATGCCTTTGCGATCGATCCGTCCGGCAAGGTCCTGTATTTCCCGGCCACCGGCGAGCAACCGGCGCCTGCTGACGAAACGGCACTGCTCGCCGCCTATCCCTGGTTCAAGGCCGTCACCCAGTGGCGCAGCAGCGGCCAGCGTGAGGCGCAGACCTTTCAGGTGGATCATGATGCGCAGCTGGGTGGGGCAGGTTACATCAGCCTCACGCGGGTTCCGGCCAGTGGCTGGACAGTGGGCCTGGCCACGCCCCAGGCACACATGACCGGCATTGCCAGCAAGTTGACCATCGATATCCTCACCACCCTGCTGCCGATCCTGGCACTGGTGTTTGGCCTGGCTTGGCTGGCCGGACGCGCGGTGTTCAGTCAGATCAACGAAACCACGGCACAGATCGACAAATTGGGCGAGCAGGGCGGTGGCACCAGCGCAGAACTGGACGTGGCACGGGCCGATGAGATCGGCCAGTTGCGCGGCGCGGTCAACCGCTACGCCGGCAACCTGCGCAACATGCTCAAGGCGATTGCCGATGAGGCGCTGCGCTTGCAGCAGCAGTCCGATGATGTCGCGCGGCTGTCAGTGATCATGGCCGAGCGCGCGGAAACCCAGCGCCAGGACAATACCTTGCTGGCCACCGCGATCACCGAGATGTCGTCCAGCGCCCAAGAGGTTGCCTCCAACACCACGGAGTGTTCCGACACCGCGCAGCTGTCGCTGTCAACGGCGCGCGAGAGTCAGGGGCATGTGCAGCAGAACAGTCAGACGATCGATTCTCTGACCGGCGATATTGCCAGCGTGGCTCAGGCCATCACCCGCTTGGGTCAGGACATCGAGAGCGTCAGCGGTGTGCTCGACGTGATCAAGTCGATTTCCGCGCAGACCAACCTGCTGGCGCTC
>NZ_DJUS01000057.1:2768-3205 GCF_002438365.1 Pseudomonas sp. UBA6276 | reverse complement strand
TTGCGGTGGTCGCCGATGAGGTGCGCACCCTCGCCGGGCGCACCCAGACGTCGGCCGACGAGATTCAGCAGATGATCGGCGAGCTGCGTCAGGCGTCGGTAAAGGCGGTCGATACCATGGTGGCGGGCGAGGACCGGACGCGCACCGTGGCGCAGCAGGCCGGTGTGCTGAGCGTATCGCTGGGCAGCACGGTGGTGGGTTTCGACGACATCGTCCAGCGCACCCAGCAGATCGCCGTGGCGGCCCAGGAGCAGAGCCATGTCACTCAGGAGATCACCGAGCTGGCGGTGCGCATTCACGCGGCCAGTGAGGACGGCGCGCGTGACGCGTCCAGTCTCAGCGAACTGAGCCAGGGCATGCAGGCGCTGTCGACGCGGCTGGCGGGGTTGAGTCGGCAGCGGTGACCGGCGGTCATTCGGCGGCGCCCCCTTCGCGGG
>NZ_DJUS01000057.1:0-2708 GCF_002438365.1 Pseudomonas sp. UBA6276 | reverse complement strand
CTCTGCCCGCGAAGAGGCCGGCTTTGGCACCCCGCTCCCGCATTGAGCTGGGGTGGGTCAGCCTTGGCGCGATATCGGTTTGGGCTGGTAGGCGCAGTAGCCGGGGCGAGGTCCGATCTTGGGGTGGTTGCGGCAGGTGTCCGGGCGCTTTTCGTAGATCGTGCACAGACGGCTTTTCTTGTCCAGGTACAGGCAATCGTTGTTGCTCATGCGCGTCAGGGTGAAAATGCCCGACTTCTGATTGAAGCGCTCGACGATGCCTTCTTTCTGCAACCGCTTGGCGACGTTCTTGGGTGGATCGCCTTTCTCGAACTCGTCCACCACACCGATACGGATCAGGTCCTTGATCTTCACTTCCACCGGCAGCGTGCAGCAGGTCGAGATACAGGCGCCGCACATCGGCGCAGAATATTTCTGCCAGGTGTCCAGGCGGTCCACTTCGGCGGCGGCAATCAAAGAGCTTTTCATCGTCAGGTCATCAGGCAAGATGGATCAGGGCGCGCGATCATACCGGCATTGGTGAAAAAGTGAACAACCTTCTGCCCGAAACCCCGCGAATGGTGCAAAGTTACGAACCTGAGCATTGAGTGTGTGTCGAAGCGTCTAGGCTCAGGTATTCCATCCAGTATCGTCAATTTCCCCGAGGACGCATTGCATGTCTCAGGAACCGCTTGTCCGTGACGCCGAGGTGGCCGATTTTCGCGCTGCTGTACTCGCCAAACTCACCTACGCGGTGGGCAAGGATCCCGATCACGCATTCGACCATGACTGGTTCGAGGCCATTGCCCTCGCGGCGCGCGACCACATGGTCGAGCACTGGATGGATCACACCCGGCAGATCTACCGCAAGGGCCAGAAACGGGTCTATTACCTCTCCCTGGAATTTCTCATTGGTCGGCTGCTCTACGACAGCCTGAGCAACCTCGGCCTGCTGGACATCGCACGTGAAGCGTTGACCGACCTGGGCGTGGATCTGGAGCGCATTCGCCTGCTCGAACCCGATGCGGCGCTGGGCAACGGCGGCCTTGGACGCCTGGCGGCCTGCTTCATGGAAAGCATGTCGACCCTGGGCGTCGCCGCCCACGGCTATGGCATCCGCTACGAACACGGTCTGTTCCGTCAGGCCATCGTCGATGGCTGGCAGCAGGAACAGACCGAAAACTGGCTCAATTTCGGCAACCCCTGGGAGTTCGAGCGCCCGGAAGTGATCTACCCGATCAGCTTCGGCGGCCATGTGGAAACCGTCACCGACAGCGAAGGCCAGCAGAAGCAGGTCTGGTGGCCCAGCGAAACCGTACGCGCGATCGCCTACGACACCCCGGTGGTCGGTTGGCGTGGTTCCAGCGTCAATACCTTGCGCCTGTGGCGCGCACGGGCGATGGAAGACCTGCACCTGGAGCGCTTCAATGCGGGCGACCACCTCGGCGCCGTGGCCGAAGTGGCCCGTGCCGAGAGCATCTCGCGGGTGCTGTACCCGGCCGATAGCACCGAAGCCGGTCAGGAGTTGCGTCTGCGCCAGGAGTACTTCTTCGTTGCAGCCTCCCTCCACGACTTGTTGCGTCGTCACCTGAACGGCAACGACAGCCTCCTCAACCTGGCCGACAAGGCTGCGATCCAGCTCAACGATACCCACCCCTCCATCGCCGTGGCGGAATTGATGCGTCAGTTGGTGGACGAACATGGTCTGGCGTGGGAAACCGCGTGGGAAATCACCGTCAACACCCTGGCCTACACCAACCACACGCTGTTGCCCGAGGCGCTGGAAACCTGGCCGGTGGGCCTGATGGAGCGCGTGCTGCCGCGTCACATGCAGATCATCTACCTGATCAACGCCTATCACATCGACTCGCTGCGCGCCAAAGGTCAGCACGATGTCGACGTGCTGCGCGCGGTCTCGCTGATCGAAGAAGACAACGGTCGGCGTGTGCGCATGGGCAACCTGGCGTTCCTCGGTTCGCACAGCGTCAACGGGGTGTCCGGCCTGCATACCCAGCTGATGCGCAGCACGGTGTTCTCCGAGCTGCACAAGCTCTATCCCGATCGGATCAACAACAAGACCAATGGCATCACCTTCCGCCGCTGGCTGTATCAGTCCAACAGCGAGCTGACCGCGATGCTGGTCGACAAGCTTGGCCCGGAACTGCTCGACAATCCGGAAGGGCTGCTCAAGAACCTCGAGCCGTATGCCGAGCAACCCGAGTTCCGCAAGGCCTTCGCGGCTCAGAGACTGAACAGCAAGAAAGCGCTGGCTCGCATCATTCATGAGCGCGTCGGCGTGACGGTCAATCCCGAGGCGATGTTCGACGTTCAGGTCAAGCGAATCCACGAGTACAAGCGTCAGTTGCTCAACCTGATGCACACCGTGGCGCTCTATCAGGCGATTCGCGCCGAGCCGGAAACCGCCTGGGTGCCGCGGGTGAAGATCTTCGCTGGCAAGGCGGCGGCCAGTTATCACCAGGCCAAGCTGATAATCAAGCTGGCCAACGACATCGCTCGGGTGGTGAACAACGATCCGACCGTGCGCGGTCTGCTCAAGGTGGTGTTCCTGCCCAACTACAACGTCAGCCTGGCCGAAAGCATCATTCCGGCGGCCGACCTGTCCGAGCAGATCTCCACGGCCGGCTACGAAGCGTCGGGTACCAGCAACATGAAGTTCGGCCTCAATGGCGCGTTGACCATCGGTACGCTGGACGGCGCCAACGTGGAAA
>NZ_DJUS01000164.1:1972-2921 GCF_002438365.1 Pseudomonas sp. UBA6276 | reverse complement strand
GTCCGGAAGTCATCAACGCCGAGTCGCGCCAGGCGATGCGCAACGCACTCAAGCGTATCCAGGATGGCGAATACGCCAAGATGTTCATCAACGAAGGCGCTACCAACTATCCATCGATGACCGCCAAGCGCCGCAACAACGCCGCTCATGGCATCGAAGTCATTGGTGAGCAGCTGCGTTCCATGATGCCTTGGATCGCTGCCAACAAGATCGTCGACAAAGCCAAGAACTGATACAGTTCCAAGCGATGAAAACGCGGCCCCGGCCGCGTTTTTTCGTTATGGTGGCAAGCTTCTGGTATAAAGCTGCAACGTTTTGCGGTCGAACCCTCGACCCAGACGCCTGTCGAAACTTTCCACACCGTTGCAAGGTATTGTCCATGAGCGAACGTCCCCAAGAGCCAAACAAGGCTCCTGACGCCGAAAGCCTCCTGCCGATCGATGAGCATGTCGAAGAAGGGCATGACGCCGAAGGACGTAAAGTCCGGCACCGCGGTATCTATCTTCTGCCCAATCTGTTCACCACGGCGAACCTGTTTGCGGGCTTCTACTCGATCATCAACTCGATCAGCGCCCAGAGCGCCGGCAATGCTGCCGAAGCCAGCAAGTACTTTGCTTACGCAGCCATCGCCATCTTCGTCGCCATGGTCCTCGACAGCCTCGATGGCCGAGTGGCACGCATGACCAACACCCAAAGCGCCTTCGGAGCGGAATACGATTCGCTTTCCGACATGGTCGCGTTCGGTGTCGCACCTGCACTGCTCGCCTTCGGCTGGGCACTGGGTGACATGGGCAAGGTCGGCTGGATGGTGGCCTTCATCTACGTCGCCGGCGCGGCGCTGCGTTTGGCACGCTTCAATACTCAGGTCGGTACGGCCGATAAACGCTATTTCATCGGTCTGGCCAGTCCCGCAGCGGCGGGTGTGGTTGCAGGGCTCGTATGGGCGTTC
>NZ_DJUS01000164.1:0-1937 GCF_002438365.1 Pseudomonas sp. UBA6276 | reverse complement strand
GATGGTCAGCAACATCAAGTACAACAGCTTCAAGGAGCTGGATCTCAAGGGGCGCGTACCCTTCGTGGCCATTCTGGCGGTCGTGCTGGTGTTCGCGGTGGTGTTCAGCGATCCGCCCCGTATTCTCCTGTTGATCTTCCTCGCCTATGCAGCGTCAGGTCCGATACAGTATTTGTTACGCATGCGTCGTCACAAAAAAGCCGACTAAATTCAATTTCACGCATAATCCGTAGTCTCTTGGTATGTTGAATACAGCCAAGGCTACGGAGGCACCATGCTCATCAAGCTACCGCGTGCTTCGGACTGCAAAGAGTCCGAAGTCACCCCCGAATCGATCTATCTCTCCCGTCGCTCGCTCATGGGCGCCACCGCAACAGCCCTGGCCGTTTCGGCACTTCCTTCCTGGGCATCCGCTGCCGATCCATCACGTTACGAAGGCGTCGACGCCAGCAGTGCGCCTGCGTGGTTGAATGACAAGCTGGGTCAAACCCGCTGGGGCGCGGTCACCGTACAAGGTGAGGCGATCACGCCTTTCAAGGATGCCACCCACTACAACAACTTCTATGAGTTCGGCACCGGCAAGGGCGATCCGGCAATCAATGCTGGCGCCTTGAAAACCGAACCCTGGTCGGTCGTGATAGACGGTGAGGTCGCCAAGCCAGGGCGTTATGCCCTCGAAGACTTCATGAAGCCCTATCAGTTGGAGGAGAGGATCTATCGGCTGCGCTGCGTCGAGGCGTGGTCCATGGTCATCCCCTGGATCGGCTTTCCCATCTCGGCTTTGCTCAAGCAGGTCGAGCCTACCTCGAAAGCCAAGTACATCCGTTTCGAAACCCTGCAGGATCCCAAGACCATGCCTGGCCAGCGTTCTGGCTTCGCCTTGATCAACTGGCCCTATGTAGAAGGCCTGCGCTTGGACGAAGCGATGAATCCGCTGGCGATTCTCGGCGTCGGCATGTACGGCCGCGAACTGCCCAACCAGAACGGCGCACCCTTGCGCCTGGTGGTGCCGTGGAAGTACGGGTTCAAAAGCATCAAGTCCATCGTCCGGATCAGCCTGGTCAGCGAGCAGCCAGAGACGACCTGGGAAAACATTGCACCGAGCGAGTATGGGTTCTATGCCAACGTGAACCCGGAAGTCGACCATCCGCGCTGGACACAGGCTCGCGAACGGCGCCTGCCCAGCGGGCTGTTCAGCCCCAACGTCCGCGAGACGGCAATGTTCAATGGCTACGGTGAGGAAGTGGCATCCCTCTATACCGGCATGGATCTGCGGAAAAACTACTGATGCGTTACCCGTTCTGGCGTTTGAGTGTATTCGTGGTCGCCTGCGTATGGCCGCTGTTGTGGCTGTACCAGGCGTGGATATTTGCCTTGGGGCCCGATCCGGGCAAGGTGCTTGTCGATCGTTTGGGTCTGGGCACCTTGATTCTGGTGTTGATCACCCTGTGCATGACTCCCTTGCAAAAGCTGTCTGGCTGGCCGGGCTGGATAGCCGTACGCCGTCAATTGGGCCTTTGGTGCTTTGCCTATGTATGCCTGCATCTGGCCGCTTATCTGTTCTTCGTGCTTGGTTTGGACTGGGGGCAGCTTGGCGTCGAGCTGAGCAAGCGTCCCTATATCATCGTCGGAACCCTGGCGTTCCTGTGCCTGCTGGCATTGGCCGTGACATCGAACCGCTACAGCCAGCGGCGGCTGGGTCGCCGTTGGAAGCAACTGCACCGCCTCATCTATGCAGTGCTGGGGCTGGGGTTGCTGCACTTCCTCTGGATCGTTCGTGCAGACCTGGAGGAGTGGTCGATCTACGCGGCTGTCGGCGCATTCCTGATGCTGCTTCGAGTTCCTGCCGTGGCGCGGCGTATTCCCCGTCTAGCTGGGCGAAAACCAGCTACCGCGAAAAAGGTGTGAATTAACGGTTGACGCCCCTCCAGATCTGT